>RFJU01000021.1 GCA_003694805.1 Candidatus Woesearchaeota archaeon
CTTAATAGATGCGTCAGAATTTAATCCAACAATGAGAATATCACCTAACGCCTTTGCCTTTTGCAAAGACCGAACATGACCAACATGCAAAATATCAAACGCGCCGTTTGTTGTAACTATTGTTTTTCCTTGAGCTCTTAATTTTTCGCAAACCTGCTTTAGTTCTCTTGCCGACAGCACTTTTTTTCTCATACTGGGCCTGGAGGGATTCGAACCCCCGATCCCCGGCTTAGAAGGCCGGTGCATTATCCAGACTATGCTACAGGCCCCGACGATCCATCACGGGACGAGCCTCCTGCATCACTACAGGGCGGCCTTCGAAGGGGACTTCCCGAAGCAAACGTTGCGCTTCCTCAAAGAGCCAGCCCCTGCTCAATACAAAAAGAGGAACGGCCCAGCTACTAAAAGGTTACCCTTTCTTGAAGGAACGAGAGCACCGCCCTGAGTGGCTCGCCAGAACCGCCCTTTGGCTTGTAATGCTTCTCCTTCTTCAAAATCGCTGAACTCATATCCACGTGCACCCACGGCGAGCCGCCAACGAACTCCTTCAAAAACGCAGCGGCGGTGCACGCCCCGCCGTACCTATCCGCAGAACCAATATTGCTCACATCACCAACCACGCCCTTCACATCCTCGCTGTACTCATCAAAAAGCGGAAGCTGCCAGAGCAGGTCATGCGTTCGCTCCCCCGCGCGCAACAGCGCTTCAACTGCTTGCTGATCCGTCCCGAACACGCCGGAAGCATGCATGCCAAGCGCGACCATGCACGCCCCGGTAAGCGTTGCAAAGTCAACAATAAGGTCGGGTTTGAGCGTTGAAGCGTAGTAGAGCGAATCGGCAAGCGTCACCCTCCCTTCAGCATCAGTGTGGCCAATCTCAATCGTCTTCCCTGACATCGTCTTGACTACATCGCCAGGAAGGTAGGGCGTGTTCCCCATTAAGTTGTCTGTCAAGCCCATCACACCAATGACAGCAACGTTCAAACGCAGCTTAGCAACCGCCTGCAACGCAGCAATAACCAGCGCGGCCCCGCTCATATCCATCTGCATATCATTCATGTAGTCTCCTGGCTTGACCTGCACACCACCCGTGTCAAACGTTACTCCTTTCCCTACCAGGCACAAGGTTCGCTTCGCACCTTTGGGAACGTACTTCATAACAACAAAGCGAGGCTCTCTTGAACTTCCCTTATTCACTGCCAAGAGGCCCCCCATCTTCTTCTTTTCGATTTCGCGCTTCCCCCACACGGTGCAGGAGAAACCACACGTCTTCGCAACACGCTTTGCAACACGTGCAAGCTCAGCCGGCCCCATATCCGCGCCTGGCGTGTTCTGCAAATCCCTCATCAAATACACTGCTTCAGCAACAATCCTTGCTCTTTTCACCGCCCCTGCTTCCTTTGACAAAACGGTAAGGGACGTGAGCCGCTTCTCCTTCTTCTTTTCCGTTTTGTACTTCTCAAAGCGATACAAGGCAAGCGAAGCGGCTTCTGCAACCGCGAAGACAACCTCTTCCTCGTTGACGTTCTCTACTTCAGGAGGGGCGATGCTTGCACGCTCAAGGTGCGCGGCGCTCAACCGCTTGACCGCTGTGGCACACGCCCTGCGCACTACTTCCAATGAACATTCTTTCTTCTTCCCCAACCCGGCAACGAGGAGGTGCGACGCCTTCACTCCTGGCCTGTGCAAGAGCAAGACTTCTTCTTTCTTCCCCGAAAACTCGCCGCTGCGCTTCGCACCTGCAAGAAAACCACGCAAGGCCTTATCAACGACGGCCCACTCTCGACTGGCATCATCCTCGAACGTGAAAAGAACCAAAGGGCCTTCCACACGCAAAACATCCTCATACTTCGCTCTTACGTTCAACATGCAATCCACCACCTCGGCCTCCCTATATAAAATTAACGAAAAAAAAATTCACAAAACCCCCCAACCCTAACAAGCGAGCACGTGCCAAACACTACAAGGGAACAAGAAAAAGAAAAAAAAGAGAAAAGGCAAGCTTCGTTCAAACGAGGCCTTTAACCTTTCACGACCCCGAGAGGGCGCAGGCGCGCAACGGGTTTTCCAATACCCGCCTCCTTGGCCACCCTGATGACCTCATCAATGTCCTTGTACACCGCTGGCGCCTCTTCGGTAATGCCCCTCCACGATGCGGATTTGATAAAAATAGACCGCTTCTCCAGTTCCTGCTTAATCTGCTCGCCACGAAACTGTTGATTCGCCGCGTGGCGCGACATCACCCGCCCCGCTCCGTGCGGCGTGCTCCCAAACGTTTCCGCCATTGCTTCATCCGTCCCGACCAAGACATAACTCGCCGTTCCCATACTCCCGGGAATGAGAATGGGCTGACCTACTTTGCGGTACGCCTCAGGAACTTCAGCGTGCCCCGGACCAAATCCTCTCGTCGCTCCCTTTCGGTGCACGTACACCTTCCTTCGCGCCCCGCCCACGTCGTGCTCCTCAAGCTTGGCAATATTGTGTGCAACATCGTAGAGAAGCCGAAGCGAAACACCCTTCCCAAAAACATCCCTAAACGCTTCACGAACCTTGAACGTCATCAGCTGGCGGTTGCACCACCCAAAGTTCGCCGCGGCGCTCATCGCTTTGTAATACTCTCGCGCGATAGGATGACTGAGCGGAGCATAAATAAGATCTTTTTCAGGAAGCCGCTCCATAATATCCAGAAACGTTTCTTCCATACGCCGCAAAAAATCAGAGCACACCTGATGCCCCAACCCCCTGCTTCCTGAATGAATCATGACAACGACCTGCCCCTCTTTCTCCAACCCAAACACGCTCGCCACATCTTCTTCATAAATCGTGTCGACTGCTTGCACTTCGAGAAAGTGATTTCCCGCCCCTAGCGTTCCGAGCTGCTTTCTCCCTCGTGACTTTGCCCGGGGAGAAACAAAACGAGGATCCGCCTCTGGCATGCGCCCGTGCTCCTCACAATGCGCCCTGTCCTCCTCCGTTGCATACCCCTTCTCCACTGCCCAGTCAATCCCCTCCTTCAAGACACGGTCGAGCTCCTCATCTGAGAGGCGAAGATCCGATCTTCCTCCAACTCCTGCAGGGACGTTCCTAAAAATAGCATCGAGCAGTTCCTTGATGCGCGGGAAAACCTCCTCTTCAGTCAATGAACTCGTCAAGACACGAACGCCGCAGTTAATGTCAAACCCGATCCCCCCGGGCGTGATGATTCCTTCCTTCTCGTCAAACGCCGCCACGCCACCAATGGGGAACCCGTACCCTTGGTGCGCATCACTCATCATGATCGCTTGCTTTTGAATGCCGGGGAGGCTCGCTACATTCACCCCCTGCTGAAGAGACTTATCTTTCTGAAGGTGCTCCATAAGTTTTTCGGACGCAAAAATTTTGAGGGGGACCCGCATCGATCCCTGCTTGGGCACCTCAAACACTACGTTGCCAACCTTTCTTACCACAACCTTTCCTTCTTCACTCCTTCCTTGTACCATACCCTGCGTGGCAAAAGCTCTTCCTTTAAAAAAGTGCTGTTGAAACATGCTGCGAGGACGTTCCCTTGAAAAGAAGGGCAAAAAGCGCTCCTTGCAGCGAAGCCTCCTCGTGAACGCCACAGAACAAGCACAACGAACCCAGAGAACGACAACAAACCCCCCAAAGCTCTCCTATGACAACCCGCTATTCTCTGTCCTCTCCGCGAAGCGAATCCTCAAGTATTCGCAAGAACGTCGGCTCATCCAAGTCCTTTCCCTCTCTTGCACGCCGGTACACCTCAGAACGATAGGTTCGAAACCGCTCTCGCTCACCCCCCTCACCAACGTACCTTGGGGACAGGCCAAGCCGCTGGTTCGCTTCCGGGCTGGACATGGCATAAAACGCGCTCAGAGCGTTGCTGCGCCTCATTGCTTCCTCACGCTCGCTTTGTTCGAGGCATCGATGCACCAAGGCTTCGAACGCGTCATCACCGACGAGCGTTAGGTAGTTCTGCACTACATCCCCTTGAGGATGACGAGACGCAGCCCTCCCAAGGTCAAGACGTTCTTCAAGCAAGCCGCGAATGCTCTTTTTTCTGGAGTTCCTATGGCTTTCTGGAAAGATGGCTCCCAGTACTTTTTCGGCAAGAAAAACGTTTTGCACCTCCCTCCTATCAAGTACCTGCCTTCCTTTCTCATCGTAAAAACCGATAAAGAGGGGCTCAACCCACTCCTGCCAGACACTTCTCGCCTGACGAAAAAGCGGCTCTACTGCGTAGGAAGCATCGTGAAGCCACGAACGCAAGTGCGACCCGACGTAATCCCCAAAAAAATGCCGTATATTCTTTTTCTTCTCCATTTTTTTCTGTTCTTCTTGACGGCCCTCGGCCCCTCCAACTGAGCACGTCTTCACGCTTCTCCGCCAGAAAAAAAGAACCCCTTTATAAATGTTTCGTCATTATTCAGTAGTTATACTATTGTTTGTGC
>RFJU01000022.1 GCA_003694805.1 Candidatus Woesearchaeota archaeon
GAGGGGATCAAAACCACCATCCGGGTCGAACATGTACTTGTTTTCGAACACGTTTCCCACATTCTCCCGCAACGCTTGCATGAGGTCGGGGTGGTTCTCATCGAGTTTATCACCGAACACCGAGGCACCGAGACCATAGTGGCTGTACATGATGCGCGGGATGAGGTCTGAATCATTCTTGAAGGTCCCTATCGCGATGAGGGGGCCGAAGGTTTCGTCGTGCCGCACCCTCATGTTCTCGTTTGTATTTGAGAGGACTACGGCGGGCACCCAGAGGTGCTTCTCATCATAGGCAGGCATTGTGAACGCCTCATGCCCATATGCCTCGGCTGGGTCTGTCATGAGCGGGATCTTCCCGTCGGCGAGCGGCGTTACATACTCGAGTCTTGCGCCCTTGCTCAGCGCATCTGCGATTTGCTCGTACATGCGTTCTGCGAACGCTTTTCGCAGCGGAGGCACCATCGTGCGTTCATCGTAGGGGTCGCCGACGACGATGCCACGCATCTTTTCGCGGATGAGTGGAATGAGCTTTGGAGCGACGTCAGCATGAATATCGAAGATCTCAGCACCCATGCAGGTCTGGCCACCATTAATAGTACCGAGCTGCGCGATGATCGCGGCAGTCTCTTCATACCGGTCCTCGGGAAGATCGCCTGTGACGATGAAACGATTCTTGCCAGGACCCTCGAGGATGAAGTAGAACTCATCAGGCTTGCGCTTCACCATCTCGCGTACGCGACCGTCGACGACCGCGTCTGTGCCGTAGTATTGGAAAACTTTTGTCGGGCTGCTCGTGCTTAAATGTTCCGCGAAGAACTTCCTGCCGCTGGTGCGGGTGATGACTGGTGAGCCATCATCATTCCGAAGGAGGGGCCCCAGACCGTTTTCCTTCACGATTTGCTCGAGTGACTGGAAAAAACTGCCACTCTCGCTGGCGGGTTTAATAAGAATTTTCTTTCTGAGAAGTTTCGCTGGTGCGAATGCGAGGCCGAAGGTCATCGCTGGGCCATTATATGGTAATACTGCGGCAATCTGACCTATCCCTTCGCGTTCGCTGATATCGACAGGACCTCGCTTTTGCCATACAGGATGGGGGATTGTTCCCTCGTGCATCTGGCGTAGCACATCCTCGTAGTTGAGGAGTATGTCGACGAGTGAACCGACATCGAAACGTGTGAAGTTCTGCGGCAGTTTAGAGTCATCGGTGATGCGAGTGGCAAGCTCTTCCTGGTGTAATTTGATGACTTCGCCAAGGTGTTTCAGCGTGTGCAATGTGTCGCGATATTGCTCTACGGCTTGTTCATATGAGCGTTCTGTCATTTTGTACACCCGCAGCAAGCAATCAATAACTAATTGCTTACTATCGAAGGATGAAAACAACAAGTCGTTTAAATAATTTATGCTTTACTTCCTCAGTGTTGTACGCTGAGAGCACCATGACGCCGACGTCTTCCGGCATGCGTCGAATAACCTCTGCACCATCCACATGAGGCATCTTCACATCAGCTACCAACAAGTCGACCTTGTTGGTGTCCATAAGCTCGAGTGCTTGCTGGCCCGCGTACTCGCCTGATGCGACGAGTGAATTGATGATGACTGCACGGCGGTAATCGCAGTTTGCGGTGAACCTCTCGGGGAGAATCCTGGGATGAATGTGCTTCTTGTCGAAAAACAGACCAAGATATATCTTGACCCTGCACTGAGGGTTTGAAGAGTGAAGAAATAGTCTTGCCACTCATATTTTCGTAGATGAGTGAACAGGGCGAAATCTAACACTATTCTATAACGGGAGATATTCTTTCCAAGAACATCTCCAACATAAAACTTTGCCTTGACATTCTGTTGTTTTGCTATTCGTCTCGCATGAAGAATCGAGTTACTGGCGTAGTCAACCCCTGTCGCCGCAAACCCTTCCTTCGCGAAGGCCAAGGCGTGGCGGCCATTACCACATCCGAGATCTAAGAAAGGCCCTTGCACTCCCGACCTCTTGAGTTCCCTGATTTTTGTTGTAATGTAAGGATTTGGTGTGTTGCTCAAAAAAGACCACTGTGCCGCTTTTGAGTGGTCTTCCTGCCAGAGATCATTGTACCAGCGCCGCTCGCCTCTTTGC
>RFJU01000023.1 GCA_003694805.1 Candidatus Woesearchaeota archaeon
CAAGAAAACACGCTGTGCATAAAAAACACCAGCACATAACCTCACCCCTATAGCTCCCCCGCACGCTTCATGTTTCTCGGAGCAACAACACCTGGCATCATCGCAGCGTATGCACCTGGCTTATGCGCACCTACTCGGCTAAAGAGAAGTACAGTCTTCTGTTCTGTTTTCCTTTGTTTTGCGCCTTGATGAAAACAATCGTGCCGACGTCTTTGAGGTCTTGGACGTGCGTCCCGCCGCAGACTTGGACATCTACGTCGCCAATCTTCACAATGTGAAGTTGTTCAATACCTTCAGGAAGGCCTTTTGCTAGCTTTGACCAGGCGGGGTTTTTGCAGGCGTCGCTTCTTGCCACGACGGAGACGTGGACAGGAATGGCTTTCCTGGTCAGCTCATTTGCCTTGGCGACTGCGGAAACAAGAAGGTCGGGGGAGAATTCTTCTAGAGAAAAGTCGATCCTGCTCTGGTCTTCGCCCAGTTGATTTCCGGTTATGCGCGCTCCTGTTTCTTTTGCAAGGATACTGGAGAGCACGTGTGCTGCGGTGTGCATCCTCATAAGGCGCCAGCGGCGCTTCCAGTTGAGCTCGCAGCGTACGCGCTGCCCGGGCTCGAGCCCTGGCCGGTCTACTTGGTGAGATATGGTGTGTGGCAGTTTCTTGACGAAAACCACGGAGAACGAGTCTCCAGACTCGGTGGTGATCGTGCCTTCATCGTGCGGTTGGCCCCCGCCGACGGGGTAAAACGCGGTTTTGTCGAGGGTGATGTACACGCCTTCATCCACGCCCTGCACGACTGCTTCAAAGGTTTTGATGAACCGATCTTTCCTGAAGAGTTCTTCGACCGCCATCGTTGTGAAGGAGGGTGTTGTGATTGATGTTAAAAAGATTTTTTATTGGTTCTCGTGTCTGCTCTTGCTTCTTTTTTTCCTTTGTTCGTGGCGGGTTGGTACGCCTACGCGCTTGCATGCCGAACGAACCGGGCATTCTTTGCAAGAAGGGGTGATGGGTTTGCAAATGGTTTTTCCATGGATGACGAAGAGGTCGTTGAGATTTTTCCAGTACTTGCGAGGAACGCATTTCATGAGTTCTTGTTCTGTTTGGTTGGGGTTTTTTGTGGCCACCCATCCGAGACGGTTGCTGATGCGATGCACGTGCGTGTCAACCGGAATGCACGTGTTCTTTCCGAACGCGTAAACTAAGACGCATCCTGCCACTTTTCTCCCCACACCAGGGAGCGAGGTGAGGTCGTGCATGGTTTGTGGAACGGCGCCGCCAAACGTCGTGATAATGATGTTCGCGATGGCTTGGATGTTTTTCGCCTTTTGTCTGAAAAAGCCTGTTGGCTTGATTATTGCCTCTATATCTTGGAGAGGGGCCGATGCGAGTGCTTGCGGTGTTGGGTAGCGGGAAAGCAGCTCTCTTGCAACGACTTCTGTTGATTCGTCTCTGTTGCGAACGCTCAGGACGGTTGAGATGAGCATGAAAAACGCGTCTTTCCTTTGCGATTGGAAGGCGTCAAGCATTGTTCGTTGCTGCTTGCCCGGCTGTTTTGCTTGTTCTCTTTTTTGTTTCTTGAGCGTCTCAATGACGAAAGAGACCGTTTTCTTGCTGGGGGGTTTTACCGGGGGAGGAACGGCATGGCTCGGGCGTGTTTTCCTTCTGTTCTTGCTTGTCTTTTGCAGTTTGCGCTCGGCCATACGAACCAAGGAGTTGCAGGTTTTTTTTATGCTCTTGCTTTTTTGTTGCGCTTTTTGTTCTCGCACGTATTCACTCCTCGCCCCCTCCTTTCTTCGTTCGCGGTAACACGTTCCGCGTCCTGCTCTGCAACGACCCTTCAACACTGCAGCACGTCTTTCTTCGTGTTTGCGCTTCATCTCCTGCCAGCTCCGCCGTCGCCCGCCCTTGCCGTCGTAGGAACTGTTCTTCTGGGAAATATTCTTATACGCGCGCTTCCTTCTCAGAAAGCAATGGGCTTGCGAAGTGCAGCGTGGAAGGCGCTCGGGTGGGCGTTGGGGCTTGATCGGTTTTTCTTTGAGCGAGTCGTGGTGAGACAATCGGTCGTTGATGGTGTTTGCGAGCTAGCGAAGACCGCCCACCCCAAAGAGTTCGTTGTGTTTCTTGACGGGCGCGTCGTGAAAGGGACGCTCTGGGTTGAGCGTCTGCTGTACCAGACGTATACTGCGTCGAGGAACGCAACACATTTTTCTCTTGACCTTCCTCCCGCGTATCCCATCATTGGCACCATTCACAGCCACCCTGGTTTTTCGAACAGGCCGAGCAGGGCTGACCTTGCGTTGTTTCAAAAGCACGGAATGGTGCACGGGATTATTAAGCGGCCGTATGAGGAGGAGGACCTTTGTTTTTATGACAAGAAAGGGTCGCTGCTTTCCTGGACGGTGAAGCGGTGAGTGCTGGCGAGTGAGTAGTGCCCTGGGCAAGCGCTTTTCGGGGCGTGCTTCTTCCTTTCTTCTGCGCTTTCCTCCTTCACCCTGTGCCTTCGGAGAGGGTTGCAACAGTGTTCTCCTGGGCGTTGTTCGTTTTTGGTTGTTCCCTAGAGTTGGCGTTTTACGGCGCGAAGGATTCTCCTTGCCAGTTCGAATTCTTGCTTTGCGTAGCCCGCTACGGTTATCTTGCTCTCAAGACGTGTCGTTCGCTTGGCAAGGATGAGGAGGAGGAGTTTTACAATGAGCGGTCTGCGTGAGTGCTGGAGGGAGAGGAATAGTTCTTCATTGGTGTATGCTGGCGGGAGGTTGGTAAGTTTTGAGAAAAACGTTCGCAACGCGCTCATGCCGTCGTTTCTTGAAAGTGTGGCCTTGCTCAGGGTCGCGATGGTTGTTTCGGCTTGGGGGTGTGGTGTTGACCGAAGGAAGAAGAGCCCGCGAAGCTTGGCGAAGAAGAGGAGTATGCGAATGATGAACGGTTTGTTGAGGAGGAAGGTAAGATGCTTGTCGTACGTTGCGAGTTGGACGAGTTCTGAGTGTTGCGCGGCGTTCCAGAACAGGATTGCCAGCAGAATTGCTATTGCGAGGAAGAAGAGGATGGTGGTGAAGAGGTAGTGTTTGAGGAAGTCGAGGAGGTTGCATGGGCGGCACGGGCCGCCGCAGTCGGTATAGTGCTCTCCTTGGTTGAGGGTGTTGTCGTAGCAGCTCGCGCACGGGCTGCAGGGGCCGCCACAATCCACACCCTCCTCGCCTTGATTGCGAACGCCGTCCGTGCACGACGGGCACGGCTCGCACGGGCCGCCACAATCCACACCCTCCTCCTTTCCGTTATGCACGTTGTCGGTGCAG
>RFJU01000024.1 GCA_003694805.1 Candidatus Woesearchaeota archaeon
ATTTATACGCGTGGCGCACGCCTTGCCTCGCGACTTCGCCACACTTTTTTAAGTGCCCGGTGAAGAAGCGCCACGTCTTGGCCCTCGCCCCTGGTATCTTTCCAGATATGAGGATTTCAACACCGAGCGCGCCTGCATTCATCACTTCCGTCATGGCTCTGTGACCGATTCCTTTGAAGCGCTTCGTCCCGAACCGCTCCAAAGAATTTACAATCATTTCAGCAATGATGTTTGCATCGAGCGAAATGTTCTCGACCTCTTCAATCTCAATTTGCGGATTTTCAAAATCAAACCTCTTTTTGAGTTGCGCTGTCAAGTTGGCAATGTTCGCCCCGGCCCTTCCAACGACAAGACCCGGCCTCGAAGCGGAAACAATGATTTTTTCTCCCAACGGCGTTCTCTGTAGTTTCACTTGGCTAAGTCCTGCCCTGCTTAGCGTTTCTTCAATAAACTCCTTTACTTGAAACTCCCTTATGTTTTGCTTGACAAATTTACGCTCAATCATTGCTTCACCGACTCTTCTTGACTTTTTTCACTTTCTTTTTTCGCTTCTTTACCCGCTCCCTTCCCTTCTTTCTTATCGTCCTTCTTTTGCACAGCGCCGGTCTTCTTCTCTTTCAAGCCTTCCGGCTTCTTTTCGGCTTGCGAAGTGCTTTTCTGCCTGCGCGGCTTTTCTTTCTTCCCAGGCGCCTCCTTCACCACGACCTCGACATGGGTGCGCTTCATCTCGCGCCCGCGATGACGACCATACCTGAGCGGCCTTGCAGCCTTATGTGCGCACACGTGAACGACAACGAGCTCAGAGGACAGGCCTTTTTGCTGAGCATTGCTCTCTACTTGGCGAAGCAACTTCAACAACGCACCGGCGGCCTTCACCGGGAACTTGCCCATTCCAACGCCGGGCTTATGCCCCGCCCCTTCGGAAAACCGTGTGAATGGCACCGCCTCTTCACGAACACGGACACGCTCGAGCGCCGCCTTCGCCTTCGAAAGGGGTTTGCCACGCAGAAACCTGCACAACTCCACCGCTTGCTTCGTCGAAACAGGCAGGTCACGTCCCAGCGCCCTCGCACAAGACGAGAGGTCTCCGTGAAATGCGTACTTGTTCTTCATCACCTACCACCTACTTACCGTAACGTGCTCTCCGGCCCGCGCCATCAACGACCGGCCCGCTCCGCTCTTGGTTTTTTCGGTTTTTTCCTTGCTCATTTCCTTGCTCGTAACAACTTCCTCGTTCATTATGACCTTTCCTTTTTATCGCACACTAATTGCTGCGCTCGACCTCGTCGCTCCGACACCGGGCGCGCTGTGCTTAATCGTTTTTCTCGTCAGGGCAAATTCGCCAAGGCGGTGCCCAATCATCTCCTCTTGAATCCTGACAGGAATAAACTCCTTCCCGTTGTAAACATGAACTGTCTTTCCCACCATTTCGGGAAGAATAATCATTGCTCGAAGATGCGTCCTCACATTATCCCTCTTACGAATCTTTTCCCGAAGCTTTTTCTCCTGCTCGCTCAACCCTCTTTGCAAACTCCTTCTCTGCCGAGAAGGCACTAGCTTGACAAACTCATCAAATGAGAGTTTTTGCAACTCTTGCAACGTTAAACCCCTGTACGTAAATTCCTTTCTTGCCATTAGACACCACTCGCACCTATTGCTTTCATTGCTTTCCTCTCTTTCTTCCACTCCTCCTGGGGCGAATCATGCCGACTTTTCTCCCTGGCGGCGCGTTCGCAGGAGCCGGCTTCGCATGCGACTTTCTCGACGTTCGCTTATTCCCAAACGGGTGGTTCACCGCGTTCTGCGAAGAGCCCCCTATGATAGGGTATTTCATATTCTTTGCCCTTGCCTTGTGAAACGCGGCGCCCGCCTTCAGCAATGGCTTGTCCTTCCTTCCGCCGCCCGCTGCGACGCCAAGCACTGCTCTGCAGCGCGCATCGAGCACTTTTCTCTTCTTCGACGGAAGCGCGATAATAATCTTCCCCTCTGACTTCGTCACGATCCGAGCAGACGAGCCAGACGAACGGCAAAACTTCCCGCCGTCACCTGGGCGAAGCTCAATGCTGTGGACTGGCACGCCTTCAGGAATGAGGGAGAGCGGCAACACGTTTCCTGCCTTGAATATTGCTTCTTGTTCAGCAGCGTCAGCGAGAGG
The DNA here is from genome assembly GCA_003694805.1 of Candidatus Woesearchaeota archaeon. NCBI lineage: Archaea > Nanobdellati > Candidatus Woesearchaeota > Candidatus Woesearchaeota archaeon. The sequence goes on from RFJU01000024.1 coordinate 2,156, forward strand.
AGCGCTGCCATCGCCTTCGTGAATATACACTTCATCACCTACTTTCACCCCCTCAGACGCGACCACGAGCACATACGACTTATCCTCGTACTGCACCGCGGCGAGCGGCGCAGAGTGCGCCTGACATTTCAAAAGATGAGTTACAACGCCCTTTCCGCCCTGGAAGTAGCCCACCGCTCCTTTAAAGCGAAAGCTCGGTCTGCGATACGTGGGGCTTCCCTTCCCCCTTTTTTGCTGAATGAGGCTCTTTCCCATTTTTCTTCAACCGCGTTTTGGTTTTTTTTCGTTGGAGTCTCTTTGGACAGTAACCTTTCCACGCTTCCTCGACTACTACATCATGCCAAGCCTTGTCGCGAGATCGATTGCTTGCACCTCAGGCGCGAATTTAACAAAGGCGCGCTTCCTTCCTTTCGCGTCACGAACGGTGTTCACCTTCGCAACCTTCACGGAAAACAAATCTTCAATTGCTTCTTTTATCGCCTGCTTCGTTGATGACTTGTCAACAACGAACACCAATGTGTTCTCAGACTCCATCAACCGCATAGCCTTCTCCGTCGTGAGCGGATGCTGAATTCGTGCTTCTTCTTTCTTTTTCTTCACCGCAGCATCTTGCGATCCTTCCGCTCCAGCATCCTTTTGATTTTGACTCATGCTCCTGCAACCTCGCCTTGTTCCCTCGTCAGCTTCTTAGCCGTCCCGCCTTGTTTCTTGACAGAACGTTTCGGCTTCGCATCACGTGAGCGCGACTCTTGCTGCCCGGGGTCATCGCCGGCACGCGTTGTAGCACCGCCCGTGAGGGCCTTGAGGAGTCGCGCCTTCAAAGACGAGGCAGTGCCCTGGAACAAGCCCTCCTTTTCCAAGCGCTCAAGCGCCTTTTTCGTGAACAACGTCAACCTCCCGGGGTGAGCTCCGGGAGCGAGGACTTGCGCATTCAGTTCGTGCACAGCACAAACATCCACGCCCGGTATGTTTCTTGCCGCCTTCACCAAGGGACATGGCCCGGACACTACGATCAAGACGCTCTTCGCCACAGCATACCTTCTGCCACGCAACTTGCCCTTCCCCGCCCTTGTTTTACGAACACAACGCTCCAAATCACCTCCGAACCCGAGGTTCTTCAACACAGCAATCGCTTCCTTCGTCGTTTTGACCTGCTCAAAACGATCTTCTACACCGAAAGGAAAGCCTTTAGGAACGCGGTGGCCTCTCGCTTCCACCACGTCCTTCTCCACAGTCGCGGCGAGGGCTGAACGAATGGCTTTTCGCCGCTCAGCAACGTTCACCTTCTGCCCCCACTCTTTCTCCGGCTTAGGAGGATGCGCTCTGCGACCGCCCACAGTATTAGGAGCGAGAGCCCCCACCCAGCCGAACCGCGTCCCGGACCTGCTGAGAATCTTTCGCGGCGTCCTCGAAATTCCAAAGCCGTACGACCCGCGATAATGCCTGCGTCGCTTGGACAAATCAGTTGTGTGCCGCTTCCCTGCCTGATCGTACGCGCCGTACTTCTGCCTCGCGTTTGCCTGCGCAGCCAAAACAGCCCTCCTAATCAAGTCAGGCCTGACCTGCTCTGCAAACTGCCTGGGTAAGGGAATTTCACCGGCGCGTCCCTGCGCCATTGACATAATCGTCAGTTTTTCAACCTTCACGTTTCTTCACCAATTGCCTTCCTTACCTCTCAAACCACAACACTCCTTCACTACACCCCTTGCTGTGACTCAACGGACACGGCCACGACGACGTGCTCAGGTTTTTTTTGCATCGTGCGCTGGGCATGCGTAAGCGTAATCAACCGCTTCTTCGGTCCTTGCACAGAACCCCGAACCAGCAAGTACGGGCCCTGAACAAAGCCATAACCGACAAAACCCCCTTTCGGGTTCACATCGGCAGGATTGTCAGCAATCTTGTAAATGATGTTGTTAAACTGCGTCCTGGTATGAAAACCCGTCTGGCCGGCCTGAGCCACTCGATACATGATATGGCCCTGCCCGCTCCAAGGACCAAGCGATCCAGGCACCCTCCTGCCCTTCTCCGACTTGTGATGCTTCAGACCAATACCAAAACGCTTTACCGGACCTTGAAAGCCCTTTCCCTTCGTTACTGCATGAGCATCAACAACATCCCCTTCCTTGAAGACTTCCCCGACACTCAACGGCGTCGTGAGATGTTCTTTAATGTAGGCAAGCTGCTCTGCCGGCCCGCCTCCCAAACGCAACTCTGCCACGTCAGGCGTCTTTTTGCCAAAACCGGTCAGCTTTGGCTGCGTGTGCACGAGGATGGTAAAGAACGCAAACGACGCAGGATCCAATGCTTCAACATCTTTTACACTCGCCCCCTTCTTGACCTCGACACGACGGTCGAGCAACTTGTCCGTTCGAAAAAGCACTTCCTTCGCAACGCGCAAACCATACCCTTCCCGAACGTAGCCGCGAACACCAAAAATCTTCAATGGCGGGCACTCCAAAACCGTGACAGGAACTTGAAGCGTCTCGCCTTTCAAGTGAGACGTCTTCTTCTGCTCAGTAACCATCACGTGCGTCATCCCTGCCTTGTACACAGGAAACCCTAACGGCCGAGCATCAGAGGCAAATTTCTCAACAGGCCATGAGCGCACTCTTGCTGTCGCTCGCTTTGCACGCTTGCGCGGCCACACCTGCATACTGCCGAATCGTGGTTGATGCTTTTTAGGCATAGGGAGTTATCCTCCAGCCCCTCTCCCGCCAGCAATCTTCTCTCCGCCCGGCACTCGCCGACCAAAACCCCCCTGAACGCGTAAGCGCTGAGGGCAGGCACACGATAACCGTACAGGCGCCGTGCAGGGCGCATACGAACGTTCCGCCGCCACAACAAAAAACGCCACGGCACGCAGATACCACACATACCACGTGCAGCCGATCTGCCGATCCACACGGATACGTGCTCACGACGGTATTCGTGCTCTCTCAAGCCATGACGCCGTTCCAGGACAGCCACGGGTGAGGATCGACGGCTTCAAACCTGCTCGTCGCGCCTCTCCCCGCACCTCCTCCCTCGGAACTTTCGGCACCGAAACTTCTTACTGCGGGTAAGGCTTGCTTCTTAAAGGCCTCTTGAGGGCTTCGTCCAAGAAAACTCTTCTGGACTCCGCCTTTTCAGGCCAATTTTCGAAGGAATCCACTCTTGATTGCTTCGAAACGCGTCAGACGCGAAGCAACCAGAAACCCAAACCTCTTTATAAGCCTTTCTGACGAAACAGCTATGCAATACCGCCAAGCAAAACACTCAACTCGGCCCTCCTGCTCGACACGGCTCCGCGTGCTGAGCCAAGACCGAAACAGGAACAACAAAAAGAACGAAAAACCCCCTCTACCTTGTCAATTCTTCAATTTCAGCAATCATTGCAAAAAGAATACGGAGAACTGCACTCATAACACACTTTCATAACGCTTAAATTACCATTAATTTACAACAGGTATGGTAAGCAACCTCTCCGAACTCGAAATTCTCAACACACGCTCAACGCACGACATCACAACACACAACACAACCACGTCAACAAACCAACCACCGTAAAACAAAAACACCATGCAACAAAACACCCACAACAACACTCTCATCGGCCGAGCCCCGCCTTTCCTCACACTCCTCATCCTCTCCGGGATCCTCTTCCTCGTCTTCATCGCTTTCGCTGGCAAAAACCAAACACAACACAGACGCGTGGAACCAACAACAAACAAAACAGCCTTGAAGGCCGGCGTCACGGCAACCGCCACCTTCGCGGGCGGATGCTTTTGGTGCATGGAACCTCCTTTTGAAAACCTCCCCGGCGTCATCAGCGTCACGTCAGGCTTCGCGGGAGGAACAACACCCAACCCCTCCTACAAAGATGTTTCTTCAGGAAAAACAGGCCACGTTGAAGCAATCCAAGTAACCTACGACCCGACCGTCGTTTCTTACGAAAAACTCCTCGACGTGTTCTGGCGCCAAATAGACCCGACAGACCCTGGCGGCCAGTTCGCAGACCGAGGAGCACAATACGCCACCGCCATTTTCTACCACACAGAAGAGCAACGCAAACAAGCGCAAAAAAGCAAGAGCGCCATCCAGGCATCAGGGAGATTCACCAAACCCGTCGCGACCCGTATCGAGCCCTACACCACGTTCTACCCTGCCGAAGAATACCATCAAGACTACTACAAAAAAAACCCGCTTCGCTACAAAACATACCGCTACTTCTCAGGACGAGACAACTACCTCCAAAAAAAATGGAAGAACACGACAACCCCCGCCGCCGAACCTGACAACACACCACCAAAACAAGGAAGCAACATAACACCCGCTACCTACGATACCCGCCACCTGAGCCCCCTCCAATACCACGTCACGCAAGAAGACGGCACAGAACCCGCCTTCAACAACCCCTACTGGAACAACAAAGCAGAAGGCATCTACGTCGACATCGTCTCAGGAGAGCCACTCTTTAGCTCAACGGACAAATTCGACTCCGGCACAGGATGGCCGAGCTTCACCAAACCCATCCACGAAGACGCAATCACTACACGAAAAGACTTTAAACTCCTCCTCCCCCGAACAGAGGTGCGCAGCAAACTCGCAAACAGCCACCTCGGCCACGTCTTCAACGACGGCCCGGCACCCACTGGCAAGCGCTACTGCATAAACAGCGCCGCGCTCCGCTTCATACCCAAAGAAAAACTAAAAGAAGAAGGCTATACCACATACCTTTCCCTCTTCACAACAAACAAGACCGCAACAACCAAGACGACACAACCCAACCGAGAACAAGCATGAAAACGAAAAAAACAAAACGAACACGCTCCGAGCCGAGCACCCGCAAAGAACCGCGCATCGGCCTCGCCCTTGGCTCCGGCGGTGCCAAAGGCATCTCGCAAGTCGGCGTGATCCAAGTCCTCCAAGAACACAACATCCCCATTCACGCCATTGCCGGCGTCAGCGCCGGCGCCATCGTTGGAGCCTACCTCGCCATTCACGGCTCAATTGACGGATTCGAAGACGCGCTCCACCGCATCTCCAAACACGAACTCCTCAAACTTATCGACTTCTCCAAACCCAACAGAGCCCTCTTCGCGGGCAAAAAAGTAGAACGCTACCTCGCAACGCTCCTCGGAGACCACGACTTCGACAACCTCACCATCCCGCTCTGGATCGTCGCGACCGACATGCTCGAAGGAAAAGAAGTCTGGCTCAAAACAGGCAGCGTCAACCAAGCCATCCGCGCCAGCATCAGCCTCCCCGGAATCTTTCCGCCGCACGCATACAACAACACACTCTACCTCGACGGAGGACTCATCAACCCAACACCCGTCAGCACGATTAAAGCAATGGGTGCAGACATCGTCATCGCCATCGACCACACCATGCGTACGGCAACACCCATTTCAAAACCAAACCTCTTCACCACCCTCGCCAGATCCTACGAGATCATCAGAACAGAAATGACCAAACTCAAAATCGGGCAAGACCCGTACACCATCCTCATCCGAATCCAAAAAAACAACCTCTTTGACACCTACCGATTCTACAAAAACGAATTCATCGAGGAAGGCATCAAGGAAGGACAAGCACACATAGAGGCCATCAAGCAAGCAATAGCTGCCTGGCAACAACGCCACACCAAAACACTCCGGCAACGGAAAAAGAAACTGAAGAACAAGAACACATCGTGAACAGCACGAGGAGAAGCACGAAAGCCACACACTATCGGCGCTCCGCTTCCTTGTTCTTCGGCCCGCTCACGCTCTCAGCCGAGCCCAACTGAGAAGAACGGCCCCGCCGCTTTCTCGACCCTGAAGAAAAACTGCCTGCCTTTTTCTTTGCATACGCAAGCGGGTTCTTCACCCGTGCACAAAGAGCGTCAGGCTTGCACACTCCCAAATCCTCGTAAAACGATCGGCAACTTGGCGGAGGAACCACTTCTCGCCGCTGATGATAGCGCAAGTGACCTTTCAGCAGCACCTCGCGAAGCGGCTCAGCATTCTTCCCGTTCCACACGCGCAAACGCTCCTCAACCTCCTCCAGCGACCACCCCGCCCCGCGCAAAAAATTCGTCAAGGCAAACAACGCTCGCTTCCGCCCATCCTGCACCCCCGCAAGCAAAGCAGCGATGCACGGAGGAAAAAACTCCTCCCCTATCGCGTCTTCAGGCAAATCAAAGCGCCTCGCCACGCGGGAACCGCTCTCTTCTTCCAATTGACTCCGCGCCGCTGCGAAGTCAAATGCACGGGCAAGGAGATCGGCCGCTTCCCCACGCACTGCGCGGTCCTTATCAAGGAACACTCTCGTCGTTTCGACGGCCTCCGGCCGCGCGCGATCCCTCTCGAAAACGAGAACCTCCTTCGGGTCAATAGGCAAGGAAACCAAGCCGGACTTCTCGTGAAGCGAATAGGGCATACGAAACAAGTGGCGAGAAGAAACCACAAGCGCATCCACCTGCAACAACGCATCAACATCAACAGTCTTTATCGCGTCACCCTTTCCACAAGAACAAGGAGAACGTGGCGCAGCAAAACGCGCCATCACCTCATTGCACGTTTCACACACCACCCTATCAGACTTTTGCCGAAGACGCACGCTCCCTCCACACGAAGGACACACGTAATCCCACTGCTCCCCCCTCCTCATCAACTTGTCCAAGCAAGACGCGCACCGCTCCACCACGAACGACTCAATCGGAGCACCCATCAGACGAGAAAGCTCAACCTTACTATACCGCAGCTTGCCCGCAAAGACCACATCACTCCCCTCCTCCCTCGTCAAACGAGCACTGACTACGTCCAACAAAAACGCCGTCACGCGACGCGGGGCTTCAGGAAAAAGACTGCTTGTCGGGACGCGCTGCACGTTCTGCGGAAACGCTTCAAACGGCACGCCGACATGAAATCCCTTATTCCCAGAAAACTTGCAAGAAAGAGAAGAAACACCCTCCAACGCGAGCGCCTCCATTATAAGAAAGGCCGAAAGCTTAGCAAGCTCCCACGACTTCGCATCGATGTCCACCACGAAGTCCCAGCCAATCCTCAGCGCATCAAGCTCGCGCTTGGACATTCCCGTCCGGATCTGCAAAGGGTTACGCCAACGTTCTTCAGAACAATGAAAGGACGTTGCCCGCTTCACTGCCAGGGCCAACACGTCTGCAGGATAAAACAACGCGTCCGGCCTCTTCCCAAACCCGTCGCCAAAACGAACGCCCACTTCCCTATCCTGTGCGTGGTGCACCAACGCTTCACGAACATCGTCCCGCTTGTAATATGAAAGCGTCGTACTAATGTGCATACACCCAGGAAAATGAAAGAATTATAAATGCTTACCTCCTTTTTCAAGACCGCCTCACAAAAAAAGGCGGTTTTGAACCCAAAAAAAAGCCTTTTGGTGACGTCTGAACGGCGCGATTCGCTAAACCCGCCATCCAAGAAAACACCAGTATACAACCCTGATTTGTCCCCTATGCCCCTCTCAACAAAAACTCCTGCTATTTTGCGCCGCGCAAGCAAAAACACGAACCGCCTCGTCATTGGCTCAACCGAAACGAACACAGACCTCCTCTACCTCGCCAAAACCCCCATACCGAGCAGGGCTCTGCTTCTACACACAAGACAGCGAACATACCTTGCCGTTCCCCGCCTCGAATTCGAACGCGTCAAAAAAAGCGCGCCGAACAACATACGCGTTCTGTGCACTGACGACGTCTCCCCTTCACCAGAACCGCTTGAAACCACCGCGCTCCGCCTTCTGCAGCGCCTCCGCATCCGCTCAGTCACCATCCAGCACGACGCCCCGGCGATGGTATACCTCACGCTTGCCAACGCACACGTGCGCGTCGGCCTTGCACGACACCTCTTCCCCGAACGAAGCAAAAAAAACAGGGAGGAGATCGCCGCTATGCGCCACGCGGGCAAAGCAGCACGGCAAGCAATACAAAACGCGACACGAACCATCGCCAACGCAAAAATAAGAAGAGGCGTTCTTCAGTTGAAAGGAAGCACGTTGACCAGCGAAGACATCAAGCGCAACATTCGCTCCACGCTCTTCTCTCTAGGATGCTACGCGACGAGCATCATCGTCAGTTGCGGAAGCGACACCTCCCACCCCCACCATGAAGGAAGCGGCCCGCTCAAGCCCAACGAGCCCATCATCATTGACGTCTACCCCCGCCACAGCAAAACAAAATATTGGGCAGACACCACCAGGACTGTCGTGTACGGAACGCCCAGCCCGCAACTCGTGGCCATGCACCGCGCAGTGCTACGCGCGTATCAGCAAGGGGTAGCAATGCTCAAACCAGGAACACCGACGCGAGCTATCGACGCCGCCGTGAGAACAGTACTGGAACAAGAAGGATTTGCCACAAGCAAAACCCAAGGATTCATCCACAGCACAGGCCACGGCGTCGGCCTTGACCTGCACGAAGCCCCCTTCATCTCCCCTCGCAGCAACGAACGTCTCAGTGAAGGCAACGTCGTCACCGTCGAGCCTGGGCTCTACTACCACGCCAGCGGGGGCGTACGAATTGAAAACACCTTCCTTGTTACAAAGAACGGAGCCGTCAACCTCACAAACACCCCTACCACGCTTCAAAGACTACCCGGCAACACGCTTGCTTCGAAAACCTTTTGAACAAAAACCTCTCTTCACAAAAAAGAAAAACAAAGAGCATTACAAAAAAAACAGAAAAAATATATTTCAACAAAAAAAAACACTCTTTAAAAACACGCTTTAAAGAACGCAACCCCTGCAGGAGGAAGGCAAGCACGATACCAACACCAATAACGGCACAATGGCAAAACCCCTCACCACCTTATTCACCCTCGCATTCATCACGTTCCTTGGCGGCGTACTTCTCTTCCTTCTCTACACCCTCTTTGGCTCTCGAGGCGCCTACTTCGGAATTGCAGGCATCCTCCTCATGATCTTTCTCAGCCTCAGCTACGTCGTCAATTATCACCGACCATGACAACACTTTTAAATAGGTGCACTCCCTTTCCCCTCACATGATCATCGCCTACATCCTCATTAAGGCCAGGCACGGCAAACTGCGCATCTGCGAAGTGGCACTCAAAAACCACGAAGAAGTAGAAGAGCTCCACGAAGTCCTCGGCGAGTGGGACATCATTGCAAAAGTCGCGGTTCCGGACCTCGCTTCCCTAAAAGAATTCATCCAAAACAAGCTTCAAATCACGGAAGGCATTAAAGAAACAACAACACTTCTTTGCAACGACACATCTGAATTTGAATAGCAACCGCCACTCACGCAAAAAAAAGCAAGGGCAAGACCGGCCTTTTCGCGCCGGCATCCTCTCCCGCAACCATCACTCGCCTTCACAGGTCGCACTACGATACCTTCTCATCCTTCAGCGTGCGCTCCCCTTCGCTTTCTTGAGACGACCGATACGGCGCGCCTAGCACATCCTCTATTCTCTTCGCCTTCGCAGTTCCGATGAGTGGAACAGCACGCAGCTCGTTCTCAGAAGCATTCATCACCCCCCTCACCGAACCAAAACGCTCAAGAAGTGGCCTGGCAAGCTTTACTCCAATCCCGGGCAGCGCACCAACGATGAACTCTTGCAATTCAGCAAGCGAAGTTGGCTTGCCAGCAATGAGGCGGGGGGAACGCCCTTGGAATTCTTGCTCGCGACGAGCCATCGCCACCAAGAGCTGAGCCGTCTCAGCAGGAGACTTCGTCTGCAACAAAGTAATGCCAAAGTCAATCGCTAGCGCCGCGAGCGCTCCACGAATAGCATTGGGGTGAACATTGCGCTGACTAAAAACATCTCCCTCACCCTCAATAACAATAATGGGCCTTGCATAGCGCTTCAAGTCTTTTGCTTGAGAGAGCAGCCTGCCATCAATTAAAGAATCAACAAAATCACGAACTTCCTTACGCTCAACAACGACACGGTCGCTAAGCAAAAAATCACCAATGTCCAAGCTCTTCAGCTCGACCTTCACGCCAAGCCCTGCCAGTTCACGCAAAACCCCGCTACCGCGCTCGCGATGATCAGCGTAAATACTGACAACCACATCGCCCTTGACAAAATTAGACAACGGCCGATCCCGCGAAGCAGTCTTCAACACCTTCCCCACCTCCTTTAGCACGCGGTGCATGCGCTTCTCCTTGTGATGCGCAACCCAATGATACGCCTCATCCCTGGTTCCCTTCACAACAAACACCACAACTTCGCCTCTGGCATGCCTCCCTGTCCTCCCCCTTCTTTGCACTGTCCGAATAGAAGAAGGAATGGGCTCATAAAAAAACACGAAATCCACTTCAGGAATGTCTAACCCTTCTTCAGCAACACTCGTCGCCACGAGAACGTCGAACACGCCTTCGTGAAACGCCTCAATTATTTCTTTTTGCTCCTTTTGCGACAGCCCAGTTTCGCGCGTCTTCGCCTGCCCTACAAAAAGCTTGTGTGCAACGCCCAGCTCGCCAAGCAAACCGCAAATACGCTTTGCCTGATCTCGATACTGTGTAAAAATAATCCCCTTCTTACCTTTCTTCTCTTTCAACGCCTTCTGCAGCGCAACAAATTTTGGGTCAAGAACCCCTTCATTCACCAACCGCTCAGCGAGGACAAGTGCCGAGCGAAAATGCAAACTACGAACAAGATTTTGTACCGCCTTCGTTTTGGAAGTGGAACTCTTCTCTTGAGCTTCCCGCATGTACGTGTAAAGCGCTCGCACGCCTTGCGTTTCCAACAATTCAATACAGTGCTCGAACTTAATCGCCTCCGCGAGCAAACTCACTGAACGCATCAACTCCCGGCTTTTCTCCCCCTTGCTCATGCGGGCAAAGAGCGAGCGCGACACGTCAAGTAACTGCTTCTTGGTCATGTTCGATGAAACCCTTTGCACAACCCCCAACTCCTTCACTTCACGCAACTTTTCAGCAACGCCCTCGCGCAAATGCTTTCTCACCTCCCCGAACGAGCGGGGAAACTCAACCTTCACGACCTTTACCTCCCGCTCCTGAACGTACGGCTTCACGTCAGGATCTTGCGGCGTTCGCACCTCCACTTCTTCAATGAACAAGTTCTTAACCACCTCTTTAATCGCCTCGACAGAATCCCCAGGAGAAGCAGTCAGTCCGAGTATGCGTTCGTGCTCAGCCTCCGCCCGATACCGCTTGGCAATGAAGGTGTATGCGTAGTCCCCCCTCGCGCGATGCGCCTCATCAAAGATGAGCAAGGAAACGTTCTTCAGAGACACTTTACGCGACACCAAATCATTCTCGAGGCCTTGCGGCGTGCTCACTACCACCTTTGCCGACTTCCACAACTCTGCCCGCTTCGATGGAGTCACCGTTCCAGTGAAAAGGACGCACAACTCCTCTCCGTGCAACAAGTGCCTCCGAAACGTCTCCACGTGCTGCTGTACTAGGGGCTTGGTCGGAGCCAAAAAAACCACCTTGGAGTCGGGATAATTCTCAAGCCGGTGTGCAGCAAGAAGCAAAGCAACGCCCGTCTTGCCAAGCCCTGTTGGGAGGACAACCAATGTGTTGTGCAACGTGCACGTTGCGAGAATGGTTTCTTGATAGAGGCGCGCAGAAAAATCTTTGAGGAGCATGTTCATCAAAAAGAAACACGCTGCCGCTTTATAACTCTTTAGACCCTGTGTCCAGTGAAGCCCCAACCGCCACCGCCAGCCTTGCAAACCGCAAACGCGCAAAAAAAAGAACCGTTCGGGAAGGCCTGTGGCACCAAGCATTGCTGTGAGAACAAAAAAAAAAGCGAGAGAAAAAGAAGTAACGCCTTGCTCAGAAATGCCTCACATCCCTTCTGAGATCGGCGCCGAGCAGACAGACAGGACGAGACGCGTTAGCGCCCTCGAGCCATCTTTGCCCGAGAAACATCACCGCGCTTGTCCACGAAGTACAAGTACCCGTCTTCCTTTTTAACACCAACTTTTGCAACTTTTTGCGGCTTTGCTCTGCTTTTCTTCCCGCCGCGAGCCATCTTCACGCGAGAAACGTCCCCTTGCTTATCCACAAAGTAAAGATAGCCGTATTCTTTTTTAACACCAACTTTTGCAACTTTTTCAGCCATACAATAATCACCCCTGTCTTTTTTCTTCTTCCTCACAACACGGCTATTTAAAACTTTCGGAATTCCTCGACGAGAACAACGCATAACACCTCCGTCAAGCGCCTGTGTGAAGGCCGAACTAGCACCACACTCATGAAGGTTTTGGAGTGGAAAAGAAGAAAGAAACAAAAAGAAGCGAAAACCCCCTTTCCTCACGCCAACCACGAAACTAAAAAAAATACTCGCCAGTCCGCACTATGGTCCTCGTCAAGCTCCTCGGCCTCCTCGACGTCGCTGCAGGATTCATCACCATACTAGAAGGAAGGTACTCCCTTCACGTCAGGCTCGTCACCATCACAGCACTCTACCTCATCGTCAAAGGTGGCGCGTTCTGGCAAAGCCTCACAAGCTGGCTTGACATCTTCATCGGCTTCCTCCTGCTCATCTTCATCTTCTTCAACATGCCCCTCCTAAGCCTCATTGCTGGCATTCACCTCATCATCAAAGGCCTCGCGTCCCTCATCTAAAAAAAAGTCCTGATTGAGCTTGCACAAAAAGAACGGCTACAAACACAACACTCCTGAACGGTACACGTACAACATTACGCCGCCTCTAAAAACCGCTTATACACGTACACCCCTCCGAGGCCGATGAGTATGGCCAAGAGCAAAGAGACTACCTTTGCCAATAAGGCAAGCACTGCAAAAGCAAGTGTTGCCACGAGAACAAAAACGTAAGGAGTCCTGCTCGCGTACAGCAGGGAAAACCCGATCGTTCCTTCTTCAATACCTGCCGGCTCTCTTCTGCGAATGAGAAAAAAACGGGCAAGAGAAAAAAAAGGCACAGGAATGAGTGAGAACACCATTAAGGCAAGCACGTACACCATCACCTCGTGGAAAAAAACACCAACACCCCCGCTAAGAAGACTCAACGGCCCGAGAACAAAAGCAACAAGAACGGCGCCGAAAACAACACTAGAAACCCCTACCAGTGCCAACTCCCAGTTTTTCACGCCGGGCCGAAAAACACCCATTCTTAAAGAAGGGATTGGCTCAAAGACCAAGTATCCTGGAAAAAACAACGGAATGGCACCAAAAGAGAGGAAAAAAACAAGAAAGCCGAACAACACGCCCCCGGGAAAAAAACGATAGGAAGCGACGTACCCCAGCCGAAGCGCAACAAGTTTTTGCACCAAAGCCACAACGAACAAAAGAACAAGAAGTATGAGAAAGGAAACAACAGCATGAAGCGGAGGAGAAATAACTGAAGACAAACGCTCCCCCACCCTGAAGGAGAGCAAAGACGCAGCGAACAGCGCAGTTAACACCACCCCCCGCAACTCGCTCGGCGTAAAGGCCAGATACTTTCGGACGTGAAATACTGCCGACCTCATCATCAACCCCGCTCAACTTGACTCAGCATAACAACACCCTGTGCCATCCAAAGCGTTTGCATTTATATTGCTTTCCCCCGCACACAGCCTTAAGTACTGCCTCTTTGTTTCGCCTCGCGCTTTCTCTTGCTTTTCTGACGCTTGTACTTCACCACCTCGACGCGTTCACCTTGAGCGAAACGCTCAGAAAATGCTTTGTTTGCAAGCAGCGCTGCAACACCATCCACGTGACCTGCACCCACAACGCCCAGAACCGTCCCGGAAAACGTCGCCGCAAGCCTCGCCAGGCGAGCAGCCATCAACGTATTTCGCTCTTCAACCAGCGCCTTGAACAGACCAGGGTACCGCTTCTCCAAGAGCAGTATTGCTTGTTTGACAAACGCATCATCCGGCACTGACCTTAAGTCAATCATCTCTTTTTTTTGCATAAACGGCGCTTTGATAATGTCAAGAACAAAACGGCCCCGCTCACGCCAAGAAAACAACACACTCACCCGCCTCAGCGTTACTTGCACATCGCGGTCAATGAGCGCAACGCGCAACCCCCTCCTCTTCGCCTCCTCAACCGCGAAGAGCATTTCAGATCCTGGCAAAACACCCGTGGCTTTGCCGAGCCTCCTCTGAATGAAGCCGCCGATGAAAGCGAACAAGAAGCCCGCAACGCCGACGGAGCGGAGTACCGACCAAGAAGACGCTCTTCGTCCCCCGTGCAAAAGCCCCGCAAGCCTGGCCTTATCCAACTCCACAGCAACAACAACCGGGCTCCACTCATCCAAAGCACCTCTAATATCGCGCAACGACTGCTTTGCAACATGAGAAGTTCCAACGAGCACTACACAACCAGCCATGAAACCACACCTCGTCTCAAACAACAACACCATGACGAACCATGGCGATACTTATAAGCATTACCAACCATGAGCATTACCAATCAACGTTCTGTTAACGCAGAGAACAACAAGCACCCTTCCTTCAGTTAACAAACATGACAACCCACGCCCGGGCAAAAACAAAACAAGCAACCAAAAAAAATCAACCATGCTACTCTTCTTCAACGTACGGAGTCCCGTACAGCCTCGCAGCACTTATCATTCGCCGATTTGCCTTCGTCTCCACACCACGCTCAACCAGTTTATTTCTTCCACGAATGACAAACGCATCAAGATCCACCCCTGCCGGGCATGCTTTCTTGGCAGAACCGTCAAGAACGTAGCGAAAAAGAGCAGCGTCTTCTTTTCCTTGAAGCAATAAAAACGCCGCAAAACGAGGAGCGACACTTTCCCTCCCCACTGCCTGAAAGAGAACACTGTCTTTATTACAAAGCCCGCACAACGAACATTTGTTAAGCGCCACGTTCATCACCGATAATCAAGCACACAACCGGGGTTGAGCAAATTATAATAATCATACTGGTCTTTCAGTCTTTTTATCTTTTCCTTTACTTCTTTACCCGCAAGCGCCTTTCTCTTCCGCCCGACGCCACCAACAAATCCCACTCTCCCTCCGAATTCCTTGGCTTTTTTTTGTATTTCAAGCCCTTCTTTTTGCGTCTTCACCATTGGGAAGAAGGCATTCAGCCCTAGCGACCCAAAAATTGGTATTTTTTTCTTTTCGGCCCAAAAAACAAGGTCGAACACGCGGTTGAACGGCACGTGCACGTCTTCTCGCCAAATGTAGCCTTTTTTGCTTAAGGCTGCATCAACTTCAACCAGCTTTTTTTCGTGTTCGAAAACACGGTCCTTGTCCTGAAACACTCCTTTATGACTTGCGAAAAAAGCCACTAGAACATAACCCTTCTTGTAACCCGCAATCCTCCCAGTCTCCTCGTCGAAAAAATCTAAACGAACCACGTCTTGATCTCGTTTCAACCTCTCCGCCTCCCGAAGCAAATCATGCAATTCCGACGTGGCGAAAATGCTAAAGGAAGTGGGAGAAAAGATTTTCCTCACTTTCAGCGTCGCCTGCACTATTACACCAACACAACCTTCACTCCCCACAATTTTCGTAACATCTTTTGTTTCGTAATACTTTCCTGACGCATCAAAAAACTCAACTTGCTCAACCCAGTCCGCTACTCTTCCAAAACCATAACTATACGCGCCGAGAACGTTCATCCCCAACAACCCCCCAATAGTATGATGATCGTGAAATGGCGCGACTGGAAACTCCATTCCAAATTTTTTCAAGAACGCATTCAACTCCGCAAGCGAACACCCGGCCTGCACCGTCACGGTGTTGTTTTTTTGATCGAAACGCAAAATAGCCCGCAACCTTTGCAAAGAAATAACCGCGGCGCCCCTCGCAATGCTCGAACCTACGGTGTTTGTCCCAAAACCCCTCACCACCATAGGAAATTTTGCCGTGTGCAAGCGCACAATCACCTTTCTCAGCTCATCCACACTCCCAGGCCACACAACCACACCCGGCATGAGATGCAAGCCTGACGCGTCGTAGCTGTGCGCAAGAAGATCCACCTCATCCTCTGAAACGTGGACTGGCGTCACTATACCTTCAAGTGCCTTTTTCATCCTACACCTCAACAAAAACCTCGCTCAACTCAACAATAGTAAACCCCTCTCCCGCAAACGTCTTTAAAAGATGGTAACAGTGAGGACAGCCCGTTATGAGGACAGGCTCGGCAACCCCCTCCAGGACGCGCTCAACCACCACTTTTGTGAGGCGAGGAAAATTCTGGAAAAAAACAGGGTCGCAAGGAATGGGCTTGACTGGCTTCTTCACGACAACATACCCTGATCGTTCCAAAACCCGTCTCAGCGCCTTTTCCACGTTGAATTTGTTGTGTAAGATGTTGCAAGGGATGTATTGAGCCTTTCCTGATCCGCGCCCGACGAGTTTATGATGGTGACGCTCAAGCAAGGAAACTGCAGGGGTGACTTCCAAGCCGTACTCGTGATGAAGCACAAAACTTTCATGAGGATCATTGCTCACAACCCTTTGAACGTGTTTGTTCTCCAAAATTTCAAAATTCTTACGTTTCACATCCTCAAAGTCCTCTTTATACCCCGCGTAGAGAGCGTGCACTCCCGACCACGTTATTTCAGGGAAGATGCTGAACTGGACGCCGAGGTCAGAAAACAACATTTTATAGTTTTCAACAAGATGCTTCTCCTTTGCCACGCTTAACGCTCCCGGAAAATACCACCAACTCTTCTGTTTCAAAAAGCTCTTCAACCACACCATGAAAGTATTAATTCTTTAGTGGTTAATAAACATTGTGGAAATAAGAACTACGAGCGGAGAACCCTCGTATTTGGAAGCTCGCGTTGGCGGGTGGTCGTTCTTGAGTGTGTGGAAGAAGACGCACACCACGAGTGCAAGAGCGTGGTGGGGGTTTTTTGTTATTTTTCACCTAATAAAATGGGTGGAAGCCACCACACGCAGCAACACCCTCGCCGAACGCTTGCTTATATTCCCTGTAGGCTTGCTCATATTCCCTGTCGGATTCTTGATAAAAATCCTCTCTCATAGAAGAAGCCGTTCTTTGAGAAAAAGGTTTCACAACCACACTAGGTCCTCTTGGTGATTGATGATGGTGTGAAGAACGAAGCTTTTGCTCGAGCGCTTCTTTAGCAGAGTTATTATCGTTCGTTAGGTTGTTATCAGTTGCGTCGTTATTGTTGGTTAGGTTGGTATCGAAATTGGCAGTGTCCTCGAGCGGGGCGACGAAATGACCGGAACTATACACCCCTGCAGCTAACAAACCAAGCTCAAAAGCGTTCCGACAAAAAACATAAGCAGAATAAGAGTTAAAACGATTAAGGTTAACACGATTAAGCATCATCAAGCTATGAGGAAAACGTTTCTCCAAGAGAGTGTACGAAAGAAAACTATTTTCTCCTTTTTCTTCTATAATAACTGGCGAAAAATACGCGCTTTCTGTTTCGGACGGCCTTTGCCACTTCTCAAAAAACATACTTCTTGACGAAAGAGGTTTGTTTTATTAGCCTTTCCCCCCGTATCAATTCTTGCTTGCTTTCTGGTTTCTCAAGCTCTACTAATGAGTGCTTGCAGCGACCTCACAAAGTCCGGCGTTCGAACCCACACACCAACATCATGTGCTGGGTGTACTTTCTCATCGCTCGTTAAAGTAAAGAACAAATGCTCATCATCGATAAAAACCATTCTTGAGCCAATGTTTTCTTTAACTTTCAACTTCCCAAAACGCTCAATGGTTTTTTGAAGATACTCGTCAACACCCTCATTAGTGATGAATGAAATTTCAACTCCCTTCGCCTTTGCTTTCCGCAAAACACGGCCTAAAGCCTTAATTTTCCGTTCTATACCTTCAGGTGTTGTTATGATAACCACACTTTTTTTTGCTTCTTTGATTAATGACTCGAGATGATTGTACATCGCTTCACGGCCGCGCAATGCGCCAGCCAATTCCGACGGGTCAAGCTTCTCGACGCCTTGCGTGTGAAGGGCAACAAGCTCATTCAGCACATCAGAATCCTTAATGCTTTCAACAACATTCACTCGTTCTTCCGCTTCTTTCCTGATTCGCTTTTTCACCCGCTCGAGCACTTCTTCAGGAGGAATAGCGAGGTACTTGATGGGCTTTCCTATTTTCATAATCACAAAGCCCTTCTTCTCCAAACTCTCCAACACATCATACGAACGAGAACGCGGCACATTCGCAATATC
>RFJU01000025.1 GCA_003694805.1 Candidatus Woesearchaeota archaeon
AAGAGGAGAATACATCGCAGGGTTTCGAGCCCTCCTCGCCATGGAACAGCACGTCGTCGAAACAGGCGCCTTCCTCACCGACGCAGAACAAACCTACCTTGAAGCGTTCTTTAACGGAACGATCAACGGCGAAAACGTAACCATCATGGAAAACTCAAGCTTTTCCGAATACCTCTCTCGCGTCACCCTCGTTGCACAAGAAACAGGCATGAACATAACCGTTAACGTCACGAACATCTACCTTGACCAAGTAGAACCGTGGAGCATTCGCGTCACGGCCCAGCTCACCATCAACCTCACCGACCAATCAGGCAGGTTTGGCTGGACTCAGCTCAAAAACTTCACTGTCGACATCCCCATCGCAGACATCATCGATCCCCTCTACAGCGTCAACACCCTCAGCAGGGTTCCCAACACGATACGAAAGACGAACATAACCGAGTTCGTCAATGATGCCGGCGACGCGAACGACACGACCAACCTTCAACAATTCTACAACACCTCAGCATACCGCGCATCCCAAACAGCGCCCAGCATCCTCATGCGCTTCGAAGGAAACCTCTCCCCCTCCCTCTACGGCATAGAAAGCATGGTCAACCTCAACGACCTCTCCCTTCAAGACATCCCTGTCAACACCGAACGCAGCGTCATCGACTACCTCTACTGGGGAACCCAGCCAACAACGGACCTGTGCGACGTGCAAAACATGCCCTCCTCATTCAGAATAGACACAGGCCATAAGGAAACCTACGAAATAGACGAGCTTAACTACACCACCTGCCCGTGAACACCACTCCGCTGAGCAGGAACCAACACAACCATGGCGCTCACTATCTGGCATAAAAAGCGTTGCATCGCAAAAGATGTCAAGCCTTGCAACAACCCCCTTGCGCAGGCGAGAGGGAACATGTTTCGCACAGCACCAAAAAACCTCCTCTTCACCTTCCCAACGCCACGCCGCGTCACCATCCACATGTTCTTCGTCTTCTTCCCCCTCCACATCATCTACCTCGACGAACAAAACAACGTCATAGACAAAGCACACCTCCGACCCTTTCAATGGCACACGCCCTCAGCACCGGCAAAACGCGTCCTCGAACTCGCGTCGAACAACAGCCACGCCTCCACCATCAAAACAGGCGACACCCTCACTCTATCGCCGCAAGAACACCGACGAAAGATATATAAACGAACCATTCTCAAGCGTAACACACCCCATGGAAAACATCCAAACAGGCGTTGACAAACTTGTCGCTCTCGTCGAGTCAAAACATAGCGTGGAGCTCTCAGACGCGGCACGATCCCTCGGCGTTTCAAAGGCAGTCGTGCAAGAGTGGGCGGAGTTCTTAGAAGAAGAGGGTCTCATCAGCATTGAATACTCCCTCTCGAAAGTCTTCCTCGTCCAGCGCAAACTCTCCAAGAAAGAAGTTGCACAAAAAGCCAAAGAGTACGAAACAAAAAAAGACCTCTTCGTGCACAAAGTCGAAACGTCCATACAGTCACTTGAGAAGGAAACCCAATGGTTCGAGGAAGTAAAAAAGCAATACGAAGAAATGAAAAAAGACCTCGGCAACGAGCTTGAAGAAGTCCACGAAGAAATGAAAGAGCTCCGCCACTATGAAG
>RFJU01000026.1 GCA_003694805.1 Candidatus Woesearchaeota archaeon
CAAGAAAAAAAATAAGGGGCAGAGCGAGAACAGACAAAAAAAAGACGTCTCCTTCAAAACCCGTCCATTACGCTTTAATCTCAACGAGCGTGATCTTGAACTTCAACGTCTTCCCCGCCAAAGGATGATTCAAATCCACCGTGACCTCATCCGCCCCGACATCCTTAATCACCGCAGGAATCTGCTGGCCAGAAGGCGCCTGGACTGCAAACATCATCCCCTCCTTGACCTCCTGATCCCCAAACGCCTTCCTCGGCACTTTCTGAATCAGCTGCGGATTCGTATCACCATACGCGTCCTGAGAAGCAATCGTCACCTCTTTGACTTGGCCGACATCCATGCCAACCAAGGCATCATCAAAACCCTTAATAACCTTCCCCGCGCCGACTTCAATCTCCAACGGCTCCTTGCCCTCAGACGAGTCAAACACGGCACCATCCTCAAACGTGCCAACGTAATGCACCTTCACCACATCTCCTTTCTTCACAGAAGCCATACTCCTTACCCTCCGAAACCAAGAGAACGGAAAAGCCTAAAAAGAACATCCCGAAACAACTGGTTCCAATACTTCAACACGAAACAAGAGCCCGAGATGCTTTAAAAAGCTTTTCCTTTTCCTCGTGCAAACTTCAACAATCAAGACCCTCACTACGAGCAACCCTCGCCCGTCACCAACCACGACCCCTCCCACCAAGCACCACAACGCATACAAAAACGCATACAAACACCAAAACTTATAAATAACTGGCACGTGGCCAACACCTTCATGGCCTTCTTTTCCATCGCAGAAGTCATCGACGCCCTCATCATGACAGCCATCCTGGGCTTTCTCTTCCAGGACGCGTTCCGCTACCGAACCACCCACGACTACCTCGCCCACACCAGAAAAACAGCATCTTGGAACGACTTCCTCTTCGCCGCCGCCATCATCGCGCCCAGCATCATCCTCCACGAACTCGGCCACAAATTCACCGCCATCGCCTTCGGCCACCACGCCACGTTTTTTGGCGCTTGCACCATCCAACAAGGCATCTCCGGCCTCACCTCCTTCCCCTGCTTCCTCATGGCAGCAGCGATCGCAATGAAACTTGCAGGGGCAAGCATCCTCTTCTTCATCCCCGCCTACGTCGCGTACACCTCCCAAGCAACCCCTCTCCAAAGCGCCCTTATCGCCCTTGCAGGCCCCCTCGTCAACCTCCTCCTCTGGACAACACCCCAACTCCTCCTCCGCTACAACCCTTCCTGGTGGCATAGCCTACAACCAAAAACCCAGCAAGGACTCATCCTCCTCGCACGCATCAACCTCTTCCTCTTCGTCTTCAACATCCTCCCCATTCCCGGCTTTGACGGCTACTGGGTGCTCACCAACCTCTTCAAGCTCGTCCTTAGCGCATAAAGAAAAACACCTACGCTCTTCTCCACCTCCCGACCAACGACGCACAAACACGTCCACGCCCTCATCTGAACTTCAAGATAACTATTCAAGTATACGCACTTAACAACAGCAATGTTTTTATCTGCCAACGAGAAAAACACAAACAGTGCCTACCAAACCCACGTGGATCATCATAACCGGCGGCGTCCTCTCAGGACTAGGCAAAGGAGTCGCGGCGGCGAGCATCGGCAACCTTCTCACCCCCCACTACCGCGTCATCCCCGTGAAATGCGACGGGTACCTCAACGTCGACCCGGGAACGATGAACCCCATCGAACACGGAGAAGTCTTCGTTCTCGACGACGGCGGCGAAGTCGACATGGACTTTGGCCACTACGAACGATTCCTCGGCGTCACGTGCAAGAGCTCCTGGAACCTCACCATGGGAAAAGTCTTCACCACCGTCTGCGAAAAAGAACGAAAAGGAGACTACCTCGGCAAAACCGTCCAGTTCATCCCCCACGTGACCGACACCATCAAGAACTGGTGGAAGCGCATCGCAAAACAAGAACGAGCGGACATCATCCTCCTCGAAATAGGCGGCACCGTCGGCGACATAGAAAACGAACTCTACATCGAGGCCGCCCGCCAGCTCAAACACGACGTCGGAGCAGAAAACACCCTCTACATCCACCTCACCTACGTACCCACCCCCAGCCACGTCGGAGAACAAAAAAGCAAGCCAACCCAGCAAAGCGTCCAACTCCTACGCGAGCGCGGCATCACGCCCGACATCATCATCGGAAGATCACGGAAAACACTCGACAAACGCATCAAGGAAAAAATTGCAAAATTCTGCGACGTTCCCAAAGAAGCAGTCATCAGCGGCGTTGACGTACCAACCGTCTACGAAATCCCCCTCATCTTCAAAAAAGAAGGCCTCCACCACATCCTCAAAGAAAAACTCAGGCTCACCACCCAGAACAACAAAACATGGGAGTGCCTCGTCAATCAACTCCACCAACCAACGCAAGAAATCACCATCGCCGTCTGCGGCAAATACACCAAACTCGAGGACAGCTACGCCAGCATCGCCGAAGCCATCACTCACTGCGCCGCCCATACCAAGACAGCCATCACCCTCACCTGGATTGACACGAGCAAAGTCGCCACCACCCAAGACGCCAAACACGTCCTGAAGGACGCCGACGGCGTCATCGTCCCGGGAGGATTCGGAACGCGCGGCGTGGAAGGAAAAATCAAGGTCATCGAGCACTGCCGCACGACCGGCACGCCCTTCCTGGGCATCTGCTACGGCATGCAACTCGCCGTTGTCGAGTACGCAAGGAACCAATGCGGCATCAAAGACGCAAACACCGAAGAAGTCAGCGGGAAACAAGACGACGTCGTCTGCATCCTCCCAGAACAGCGAAGCATCACCAACAAAGGAGGCACCATGCGCCTCGGCGGGCACGACGTCCTCCTCAAGAAAGGAACCCGCGCCTACCACCTCTTTGGCAAGCAAGAAACCATACGACGACGCTTCCGCCACCGCTACGAAATCAACCCTGCCTTCATTGACACCCTCCAAGAACACGGCCTCGTCTTCTCAGGCAAAGCCCCCACAAGACCCATCATGCAAATCCTCGAACTCCCCGACCACCCCTACTTCATGGCAAGCCAATTCCACCCAGAACTCACTTCAGGCCTCCTCGAGCCAAGCCCGCTCTTCTTAGGCCTCGTCCAAGCCGCCATCAAGAACCGAACAACACCCTACACGGCGAACCAGTAAGCTTTAAAAAGGAACAGCTTTTCCAGCACCCCACCATGACCTTACAAACTCAGCCAAAACGAACGCTCAGCCTCACCGAGCAGGCCAGCGTAACCAACTCACCAGGCAGCGTCCGATTCTTATGCCCCCAATGCGGCGAGTACGAAATCGTAAGAAGCCGCAACGAGCGAGAAACAGTCGTTCGCTACACCTGCCCCCAATGCGGCTTTGAAGGCCCCAACTAAAAAACAACCCTCCAAAAAAAAAGAGCACACTACAAAAAAAAGGTTTTTTGCCGGAGCGACGAAAAAGAGGAACACACCCATGGCCGACGTCATTGTCACCTTCACCATCATGCCCGAAAGCCCCGAAACCGACTTGGAACACCTCACCACGCTCGCCAAAGAAAAAATCACTGCGTTCGCTGGCGAAGGGGACATGCGCACAAGCCAAGAACCCGTCGCGTTCGGCCTCAAAAAACTCATCATCACCTTCGTCGCTGACGAAAGCAAGGGCAGCACAGAAGCAATCGAAAAAGAAATTGCCTCTTTGCCCGGAGTTTCTAGCTGCGAGTGCACCGACGTTCGCAGAGCAATCGGGTAAGGGCGCTTCGTTAGGGCCACTACCACCAACCAAGCTTCACTCACGAACGCCCCTGCAATACATCCCGTACCACAGCAAACGGCGCGTTTGTCCTAAAAAACTCCCCGCCAAGATGCGACCTCGCAAACAAAAAACCCCTCTTCTCAAGCCCTCCCGCGATGGCACGCCACCCCGGCGCTTTCTCAACACCAAGCACGCCTGCCAAAACGTGGGAAGAATACACAACACCGCCAACTCTCGCCTCGGCGGCAAGACAAGAGAGCAGCGACGCGGCATCACCCCGAGCAGCGCCCGCTGCGCGCTCGAGCACCACGGGATCACCCAACGCCCCCACCCAAAGGGGCCCGCCAACGATACGCCCTCTCGTCTGCACGCCCTCCTCAAAACACGCTCCTTTCACAAAACCAACCTCGCCGCTTTGGGAAGAGCACCACAACACGCCGTGCTCTCTCAGCACGTCCTCAGCACCTTTCCTTGACTT
This sequence comes from Candidatus Woesearchaeota archaeon, assembly GCA_003694805.1. Lineage (NCBI taxonomy): Archaea > Nanobdellati > Candidatus Woesearchaeota > Candidatus Woesearchaeota archaeon. The sequence continues at coordinate 4,231 of RFJU01000026.1, forward strand.
CTCAACAAAGAACATCACACGATAATAATGCTCCTTCGCATAGGAAAGCACCGGCACCGCCGCCTTCCCGTGCTGGGCGGCGACGAGCTGCACCTTCCTCACGAGAATACGAAGGCCTGCTTCGTGACGCAAAAAATTACTCAGAGGCCTGCTCCAGTACTTCCTCCTGCACGTTCCCCTATACGCCCCGGCGAGGGACGCAGTATCCGTCGCGGTCACGGCAAGGTAGGCCTTGCTCTTCAAAGACTGCACGGCGGCGTCAAGGAAAGGATTAGGAGAACCAAAAGGGTCAACGTCCACAACATCAAAATGACGCTCTCTCAAGAGCAAGACACGCGCATCTTCGCGAAAGAACTGAACGGCCTTGGCAAGCCCCAGCCTCTCCGCGTTCTTCTCCGCCCAATGCACCGCAACCGGATTGATATCTCCTGCGACAACATCGCAAAACACGCCCTCAGGGAGCTCTCGCAAGAGCCGAAACACTCTCACACCGCAGCCCGCCAGAGGAAAGCACGCCCGAAACGAAGAAGCGCCCACAACAGAAAAAAACGCAACAAGCACGTCCCTCGCGAGCTTCATTGCAGGATTATAAAAGACAGGAAGCTTACGTGTCGGCGCCCCTTCCTGCGGCAACACCATCGACACGGATCCTTCACGAACAACGACCATACGCACCACCCCGTTTCCAGAGGAAAACGCAAATCCCAACGAACCTTAAAAGCGCTCCGGGCTTGAAGAAGCCGCGAACCCCTCCAAGGACACACCTCTTTTTTTTCAATGTTTCGGGGAATTCACAAAAACACACTCACAAAAACACAAAGAGAAGCGAACCAACCCCTGCGGTAAATGAAACCACACCCCCCAAACCACCCCAAAGAAAGAGAGGAAGGAAAAGAAAAAAAAGGGAAAAATATATTAAGCCAAAACCAATAAAAAGCACGCTGAGCGTTTCCACAGAACAAAGAAACACGCCAAAAAAAACAAGGAGGCACTACCGACTTGAAAGCGCAAAGAGTGCTCAACTTGGAGTCATTTCTCAGCGGAAACACCATTTATTCCCTCGCAAGCACCATAGAAATTGCGGATTACTACGCCACCGAACACTTCTACATCGCAAGCCCCCACTACCTCCTCCTCGTCGCAGAGGTGAGAAGACACGCACCGCCTTCCTCCAAAACACCACTTCCAGAAACAAAAATACAGACGCAACACAAGAAGAATTCAAGAGGCGGACTTGAAGAACGAACAAGCCACAACCCCTACAGCGCGCACCGCCCCCGCGTCACCCTTGTTGACGAAAACACCATCTGCGACTTCCTCGCAAGGCCTTGCATTGACACTCGAGAAGGAGGGCATCTCATCTACCTCTACACAATGCTCCAAGAAAAATACTTGCCAAGGATTCCATGGGCGCTCACTAACAAGCTCTACGCCTTCGCACGGGAAGACATGCGCCAACTCACCGCCTGCGACTTCGCGTGCGAAACGTGCTCCAATCAACAACCCTCACCAACAACACCCTCCGAAAATAACGCGCATCAAAAACGATAACAGAAACCAAAAAAAAAGAACGCTTAAAAACGCGGCACGTCTCCTGGCGGCTGCAATGACACTTCGCAGCCCCATCGTTTCCGTCCTCGGCCACGTCGACCACGGCAAGAGCAGCATCCTCGATGCCATACGAGAGAGCAACATCGTCGCAACCGAAGCAGGACACATCACTCAAGCCATCGGTGCGAGCATCATCCCTACTTCTGCCATCATCCAACGATTCGGCGACCTCATCAAAACAATGGGGTTCTCCCTCACCCTCCCCGGCATCCTCTTCATCGACACCCCCGGGCACGCCGCGTTCACTACGCTACGCAAGAGAGGCGGAAGCCTCGCGGACCTCGCCGTCCTCGCGGTCGACATTAACGAAGGATTCAAGCCCCAAACCAAAGAAGCTGTCGAAATCCTCAGAAACGCGAAAACACCCTTCATCATTGCCGCAAACAAAATCGATCTCGCACCGGGGTTTGAAGCAAAAAAAGGCACCCTCCTCGACGTACTCAACGCCCAGCCCTCCAACGTCCAAAGCTACCTTGACACCAAACTCTACGAGATCGTCGGAACCCTCTACGAAAACTTCCAACTCACAGCAGAGCGCTTCGACCGCATCGAAGACTTCACCAAAACCCTCGCCATCGTCCCCTGCTCTGCAAAGACAAAAACAGGCATCCCCGAACTCATCGTCCTCATCGCCGGACTCGCGCAACGCTTCCTCGAAAAAAACCTTCACATCACCACAAACGCCCCAGCAAAAGGAACCATCCTCGAAGTCAAAGA
>RFJU01000027.1 GCA_003694805.1 Candidatus Woesearchaeota archaeon
GTCACGGATATATTAATCCCTCTGAAGCAAACAGGGTTAATGAATTAGCAGAAGCATTTTTTACCGCCAATCTTTAATATCTACTTACGGGCAGGCGCCAGGAGAAATCTTCTCAAGTAGCTGTTTAATCTCTGCAGGAGATTTGACGTAATAAAGTTCTCCTTTTACCTTGCGAATATACGCTTCAATTTCATAATTCAACGTTCCTTTCAAGAACGGTGCATAAGCAATAACCGAAAACGGAATTGCTTGACCTGCCCTGACCTCTGGATGGATGGCGTTTTTCTTTGCCTGGACCTCAGGCTTCTCCCCTACAAAAAGTTTATACAGGTAAAATCCATACACTAACTCGCCAAGAGCACCCAAACTATTTCCTAACATCAAAACAACATCTCCAAAAATGCAGTGCGTTAGGTCTTGCTTATACCAGTTTTGAGTATCAATTACTTTATCAAAAACGTGCTTACCATTCACTTGTGCATCCAGGTATGGTTGCAAATGTTTTATGCCAAAATCAGTATCGGAAAGAGGAACCGTTCCATAAACGTGTTTCCCACCGAATTCCTTATACTTTTTAGCAACTTCAAATGAAACGCCCCTATCGGGAAGAAGAACAATCTCAACGTTTGATTGCTGCAACGCTTTTGCAATTTCTTCTATTTGTCGACGAAACGAGCTTTCTGGAATCTTCAGTAAAGAAAAGTAATGAAATTTCAAGTCCCCTGCTCCGATGAGGCATACCCGCAAAGGAGAGGGGCATGCAGAATCCGGCGTTGCCAACGTTCCAACCCTGTCGTTTCAGCCTTCTCGCTTGAGCTCTTCAATGCGCTGCTCAATAAATTCAAGCGTGCGCGTATTGTCCTGCTCGTGCATGAGGCTGCTGCACTCTGGACACGTGAAATTGAACTCGACCGCCTTATCAAAATTCATGCGCAAACAGGCATTCTTGCACATGAAATACGTGTTAGCCTCTTCGTTCCTTTTTCGCTCTTCAAGCTTTTGGATCTTGGCGAGTCGAATTTTCTCGGCCAGGTATGGGATCATGTGTTCATTGAAGTCCCAGTAGCAAATGTACCAGCCCTTAATCTTATCCTTCTTTCTTAAGAACTGGACAATGTTGTGTTCTAAGAGCTTGTAGAGCAGATGCCTCGTCTTGTTGATTTCCAAGTCGAGCTCTTCTGCAATGATGAACTCGGAAATACGCTTCTTTCCTCGCAAGTAGAAGACAATGTCAAGCGCTTCTTCCCCGACGAGTTCAGTAACTACCTTGGTGATCTGCTCCTTATTTGTTTCTTTCTTTACCTTCGCAGCGTCTTGCTGGACGGTGACATCGTATAGGCTGTATTGGTTTGGCATAGGTATCCCCCCACGGCATAAAGCTCACTACTACTTGCATAGCTGAGCCTTTCTCTCAACAAATTTGCTTCCGAACGCGAAATGATGCGTCCGGGCAAAACCCCCGTTGACTAACTCCTTTTCTGCAACTGCCCCTTTATAAAGTTTTCGGTTGTTTGCAAGAAAAAAATATACTAAGCATGAGGAAAAAACGCTACCAATAGTGGAAAAAAACCATTCGCTAAAGATTTTTTGGCAACGCTCAAATAAGACGTTCACCAGTTTCTTTGTTCACAATATGAATAACGTTCACCGGGCACGCCTTTGCCGCCTCCATATTTGCCTCCAGCGCGTCATCATCAAACTCAGGAATCTTCACAATAGGCTTCCCATCATCCTGAATTTCCCACACTTCTGGCAGAACTGCAGCACACGCAGCAGCACCAATACACGCCTCCCTATCAAACTCAATTTTGTACTTTCCCATAACGGTACCACCTCAAATAAACAAAAGAGACGCCATCACCCAGTATATAAACTTTTTGATGAATGGAGAGAACCATGCGCACCAAGCAAGACAAAAAAGAAGAAAGAAGATACTAACAAAGCACAGTTGTTCTAAAAATGCCAAGAACATAAACAACCAAGAAAAAAAACAACTGCCCCGTCCGGGATTTGAACCCGGGTCGCCGCCTCGAAAGGGCGGAATGATTGGCCGGACTACACCAACGGGGCCTGCAAGAACAACCTGCAACGAATAACGCCTCGCTTCAGAGCTTCTGTAGTTTTTAAATAGGTTTCTATTCCATTACCTCTCTTAAGAGCTCAGGAAAAATAATGGGCCTGCGGGGATTTGAACCCCGGACCACTGGCTCTCCTGCGAACACCAACCAACGACGCGTGAAGCGAAACGAATGGTTGGAGGGTCATATAAGACCAGCGCTCAAACCAGGCTAAGCTACAGGCCCTGAGCAAGAATCCTCTTGGGTGGACGCGTGTTTTTAAGCGTTTCGACAAAAAGAGTGATTGCCGCCCCGCACCCTAAGCACCAGTCAACCTTGCTTGTGCAAAGGCGTGAAAAATTCTTCTGCCTCCGCGGCAAGATCATGACGTACATCGCGAAGTACGCGCCCTCGCGCTCAACAAGCACGCTTCAGCAGTACCCCCGCCACACAAACTCTTCGGGCCGAGGACCCGTGGACACGCCAACAACCCGGCCGTTCGTTATCTTTTCAAAATCAGCAATGGCCTTCTGTAATGAATAAGGAAGCTCGTTTTCTTCCTGAACTCCTGCAATACGCTCAAAGCCACGATACGTCCTTACTTCTGGGACCAACGAATTCAAATAATCAGGGTCGGGGTCAAATACTTCCCGTAAGTGACCGTCCGGTGTTCGGTACGCTGTCGCAATAGAAAACGAGTCCAAGCCCCCTGCACAATCAACTTTGGTGAGAATCATTGCACGACCATTCACCATGACCGCGAACTTAGCAGCAGGAGCGTCTGTCCGACCAATCCTCCTCGCCCGACCGGTCGTGGCGCCATACTCCTTCATGTGAAGGCGAAGCCCGATGTTTTGCTCAAGAGGGTCTTTGCTCGAAACGAGCGCAAGAATGTTCGGATGGTAAGAATCGAACCGGACGCGTTCCCTGCCCGTCACGCGGTCACGTTCACGCTCATAAGGAACACCTGCACGCTCGAGCTCGTCAACAACTCGAGGAACAGGATCGCTCGTGCAATACTCTTTGGAAATGACACCGCCAATCTCTGTTGGAAAAGGGCCATTCCCCACCCGCGTCATGAACGGAAATTTTACAAGACCCAAACAAACATCAATTGCTTTCGCAGAAATGCCCAAACCAGAAGCGGTGCCGTTGATAGACGGATCTGAACTGGTCACGTACGGATGCGTGCCAAACAAAACACTCAAGAGAAACCCCTGCGCTCCTTCAATCACAACTCGCTTCCCCTCACTCAACGCAGAATGCAAAAATTCATCAGTGTTGCAGACGATTCCCTCCAGCCGCTCTCTCATATCAACAAGTCGCTCGTACAAGGCTGACGCGTCCCTGGTCAACCCGCTTTCCTGCGCGCGCGAAAGCTTTCTCCAAAGTGTATTCGGCACGACCAAATCTCCTATGCGAAAGGTGTGGTGCCGCGAGGTCAGCGACGTGTAGCAAGGACCAACACCCTTCCCTGTTGAGCCAATCCCGTTATCTTGCTGCGAAACGTTACCCTTGTCTTGCTCTTTATGCCAAGGCATAATCATGAGCGCATCCTTCGAAACGCGAATCCCGCTTATAGGAATGTCATTATTCACAACATCTTCAAGTTCTCTAACAAGCTTTTCAGGATCAATCGCCATCCCCCTTCCTAAAATGAACTGCTTCCCCTCTCTCAAGGACGGAACAGGACTGGGAAGAAGATTTTGCACGACCTCACGGCCGCCCCACCAGGTCGTGTGCCCAGCATTTGGCCCGCCTGTTCCCCGTGCGATAATGTCAGCCCAGCCGGACAACATGTGAACGACCTTGCCTTTCCCCGTATCTCCCCACTGGTTGCAAAGAACAGCCACAACTTGTTTGTCCTTCAAAAAAGCGTCTATTGATTTCATCCTTGTCCATCTCTTCTCTGTCAACACCTCTCTTTCCCGGCTCAACCCACGCAAAAGCTCGGATGAAGAGAGCTTCCATATTATAAAAACATATCGCTACGTGGGACGAGAGGAAGACGGGAGCTAGGCGAGGGGGGAACAACGCTCACCAATAACTTTAAAAAAAAGCGCTTGTTTTTTTTGCTGCGATAGAACCCAACAACTCAGCAATGCACCCATGGTTTAGTGGTAGAACGCGAGCTTGCCAAGCTCGAGACGCGGGTTCGATTCCCGCTGGGTGCATCCACTGTTCCAAAGAGAAAAGCAGGCAGAAAAAGGCAGAATACTTAATTGCCGTACCACATTGCCGTACCACCACTCAACGCTTAACGTTGTGAACGATGCTGTAAAACTTCTTGCTGCACGTCTTCCAACAAACACTGCAACCCTCCTTCGAGTTGAGGCGTGTACACATCAACATCACCGTGCGAGAGACTGTCTTTCAGCACTCGCCCGACGGTGAGGCGCTCACGATACCTTGCTCCGCTGAGCATCCTCATCTCCAATCCCTCCGTTGTCATGCGATTGAGCAAGGGAGTTAAGCGCTGCAAGGCGGAAAGAAAAGGATCTGGATTATGCGTCTTCCGGTACTCCAGAAAAGAAGCATTCACCTGCTCATATCCTTGTTCGTGAGCAGTACCTTTCATTACATGAAGCAAGAACGATCGAAGTGCGTCCGTAGCAGGCCAATCAGACTCCTCCCGCGTTCCTCGAACACCACCCCCCTCAAGATTTTTTAAAAATTCTTCAAACGCGTCATCAACCCGCACTATGAGGTTTGAAATTGCTTCCCCCTCGTTTTTACCATAAAAAAGGTAACTGTATGCGTCTTCACTTCCTGCCGGCTTACAATACGCCTCGTAGTCAAAGAGAAAAGTCATGCAAAGCAGGTAGTGGCGTGGAATTCTTAAATCATTTGCAAAGTTTTTAAAAAGAAAGAAGCTTCTCGTCAGGTAGGATAACTACCGCAAAGGGGGGTGTATTATGAAAAAAGACGTTATTGAAAAGTTAGCTGCATTGGTCACTGCCGCGTTCGGCCTCGTCGCGGCACTCGCGTGGAACGACGCAATAAAAGCGCTCTTTAAAGGGCCGTGCAATACAGAAGGTGCAGGAGCGCTCTGCATGCTTTCCAGCGGGGGCCCATGGCTGTATGCCATTCTTGTCACCATCCTCGCCGTCATTGCGACGATCTGGATTGGCAAAATTGCAGAAAAAGCGAAGTAAGCCCCTCTTAGCGCAGTTAGCGCACGTTTCCTTTTTGGGCTTGCTTTTTTAGAACCCCTGAATTTTTTGTTTTTTTTCTTTTTTTCTTTTCTTTTTTTTTATTTCTTCTGCGATGCCAAAACACAAAGAGCATACACCAGCTTCGCAACGAAGTACGCATCGCCATGTACTTGCAAAGAAGGAGAAAACTCAACAACATCCGCGCCAAGAACGTTCTTTTCCTCAAAGACGACGCGCAGCGCGTTCAAAGCCTCAAACCAAGACAAGCCGCCAGGCTCAGGCGTTCCCGTGCCCCGCACCACAGCAGGATCAAGCACGTCAACATCAAAAGAAAGATATACCTCGCGCTTCAACTTCTTGAGCTCGGCACGAAACTGCTCAAGATACGCGCTGTTCAAACCCTTGCTGGCACGGAAAGGAAGTGCACGTGCGTTCTTGCTTTTCTGCAATAACGAAAGCTCGTCACTATCGGCGCTGCGAACGCCAAAAACCAAGACGTTATGATGGGCAGAGCAACGCCTTGCAACACACGCATGATTAACAAACGATCCTTGCCATGAATACCTAAAATCTGCATGCGCATCAAAAATCACAACATCAAAGCACTTGCCAGCGTCCCGGAAACCATCTGTTATCCCGATGGTGATTGCGTGATCGCCACCAAGAAAAAGAGGAAAGACACCGGGCGATACTTCAGCAGCACGTCTGGCAACCGACGCGATTTTTAGCATAGCCGCCTTTGGCGCTAACGAAGAAACAGCAAGAACGTCTTGGGTTGCAATCCCTTCGTTCGCTGGCAGCGCGCCAAGCTCCACATCAAAGTCCTCAAGGTGAACAGACGCTTCAAGCACCGCCTTCCACCCGTCTTTTCCCCCCTTCCCAAAAGAAGGAGCAGACTCCCACGCGATAGGGATGATGTTGAAACGAGCATCCGCATCTGACCGCCCCATGAACTGAAGGCGGCGACCTTCTTTGTTCGTCACGACGATCCCCCCTCTTCTGCGAACGCTCCGCTAGCAACCAGGAGAGGAAAAAGAATTGTTGCATCTCCCACGACTTTAGCAAACGCGCCGTTCGTCTTCAATTTCCCCCACGTCATTGCTTCTTGATGATTCGCCCCCGCATTTGACCCGTCCTCCTCTTGAGCAGTAGTGATGTACACAGAAAATTCCCCTCCATCTCGAAAGATGAACGCATTCGCAATATGGTGCTTGGGTACGCTACCTCCCAGGCAGACCATGCCTGCTTGCTCGGCGCCCAAAGCAAGGTCCGTTATTGCAACCACGTCATCAGAAATGTCAATGGCAAACGACGGCTCTTGCTTTTTAAAAAAATAAATGAGGTCGCCCAAGGAACCATCGGTTAATGCAGGACAAAAAATAGGAATCTTGTTTTTAGCGCACCAATACACAAAAGAAGACTCACAACCATCGACGCCTTCGAGAGCAAGACCTGCCTCTTTACAGAACTGCGAAGGCGTTATAGGTTTGTTCTGTTCTCTTTGTTTGCGAAAGAGCTGAACCAATAACGGCCGAGTAAATCGCTCAAGTGCCAGGTATCGATCAGCAGGAATGAAAATATTCCCAGCACGCATGACGCCAGAGTCAAAAAGTTGCTTTCCAGGAACATCAAAATGGCCAAGAACAAACGGCTTGAAGACTTTAATAAGATCCTCCTCGACCCCACCGGCAGTCGCGACTACCACGTCAACCAATTTTTTTTTGCACAAATACGTCACCGCTTCACGAACACCGGACGTGATCATGTTGCTCGTAAACCCAAAAAACACTCTTGCTCTTGCTCGTTTCATCTTCCGTACAACCTCGGCTGCACGGAACAACTCAGTCGCTTGAAACCCCGAACTCCCCAACGATGCAAAAAAAGAAGCAAGATCGCCGCCCCGTTCATAGTCAAATCCTCTAACTTTAGGCCACCCATCAAGCGTGACTGTCTGCTCAACCTCGCCAACGCTTTTCTTTCCTTTCTTAAACAAGTCCAAATCCGAATATCGTTTGTGCACACTCATACAACAACACCTTCCTCACATCACCTTGGACACGTGCCAAAGCGACAAGACCAAGGCTCACGTTAAAAACCTTAAATGATGCAAAGCTGCAATGACATACTTAACAATGAAGAAACAAACGGAGTTCAACTCCCACTCGCCCTGACCGAATCAAGAACATTCACTGTTCAACACACCTCGCTCACACAGCATTATGAGCATACAGGTGAGAAGCGCCGGATTTATTAGTGTTGTGGTCTGCTGTTTGACCATCAGGGTTATCGTGTTTTCCATCTTCCCGCAAAGCAGCCCTCGCCTCCCGACGAGACCGGACACCCAATTCTTGCCTGCAATACTTACTGATGGTGGAAGTAGACATGCTCACGCCAAACAAGGCTTCCGCCTCTTTTTTAATATCCTTCAACGATTGGGGAGACGAACAGTACATGCTTGTAAGGAATTCTTTTAACGTTCCACCCCAAAGCTCGTTTCGAAACCGGTTGATACCGACTCGACCGAGCCGCTCTTTTGACAAGGAGGGCAGCGATGAATACACTTCCGTGTAGCCTCTTAGCACGTTCTGCTCATCCTTGCTCAACGTTGCACGAGGATTAGCGTTTACGCGAAGGACAACAGGAAGGGCTTGCTGCAAGTACGTTTCAGCAGAATCCTGCACTGCTCCTGTGTATAACGAGTTGCTAACGCTGCTCAGGACCGTTTCTAAATCAGAAGCCTCAGCCGTCTTACCGTGCTCTGAGCGGTTGTTTTTGGCTGCGTAGCTTCCCTCTACGCCTCTTGCGCCTCCCCGATTCTTCCTGTGCAACGGCTCATCTGAACTACCGATGAGTACCGGCGTCTCATCTTGTTGTTCAAGATACGATGCAACACGCTCAGCGCTTACGCGCAACACTTGGTTTTGATACACCACATCAGGATTGTCTGGGTAGGGAAGGTGATCCCTCACCTCCGGGAGAACAACCTCTTTTAAGAACCGAGCAATGTCGCCGGCTGACGGATTGTCAATCCCCGACCAAAGAAGCATGTCTTCTGCCATGTACCACAAACACCCCTCCCGTGTCTTGGGATTCCACTTCGGCATCGTATACTCCAGCACGCCATTTCTCAGTGCAATCTTGCTTGACGCTCCCTTCAAGACATCGTCAATGCGCAACCCGGGAATGGTCATTCCGCGAACTTCTTCCCTGAAACGATCTGTAGCGTCCGTGTCCTTGGTAGCATAGTGCGTCGAGGGTGCTCGTGCGCCTTTCGAGGCGTCTTCAACGCGCGCGTTGCTCTGACAATACCACAACCCTCCGAGGGAGAGGGCAGCAATAGCAGCAATGCCGGCCAACCCACCCAGAAGCCTGCTCGCGCCACAGTCCCTTAACGAAGGAAGCGCGCGCTTTTCCATCGGATTGCTTGTGCTCGTGCCCAGCGCCGCCGCTTCTTGTTGCCGGTCTAGGCGTTCATACGCTTGCGCACGTGGCTCTTGGGAAGGGCGTTCTGTTGTGCTTGCAGCGTCACAGGTGACAGGCTGTTCACCATCCAAAGGCTCCTCTCTTGCCATTGGCAGGGTTCTTTGTACGACGCGTTCTTCCCTCGTCGCTGCGTGACCAACGACGGCCTCGGGCTCTCCCGCTTGCTCTTCACTTACAGAAGCAGGCTCTGCTTCCCCCATCTCATTCATCTCATGCCACGCTTGTTTGGCCTCGGAGAACCAGCGCTGAAAGGCAACACCGCCTTTCTTCAAGCGTTCTTTTAACGATGAAACAAGGTACGAACCAGAAGACGCAGCAGATGATCTAGCAGAAGCAAGGATCTCGCTTACGACGGGGGCTGCTTTCGCGTACGTTCGCGCAACTCGCTCTCTCCAAGAACTGGGCAACCCTCGACCACCTATCAGGAGGGAACGGAGTTTTTCATTATCGCAAAGCGTCATGAACGAAGGCGTGTACGAGAACACATCTGCCAATGACAAGCTCACCGGCACAGATCTGAACCGTGAAAAGTACTCTTGGCTAAGGAAGGCACGCAAGCGCAGGTAAGACCGGGTGTCCTCGACACGTATCTCGCCTCGCTTGGCCAGCGTCTCATGGAGTTCATCAAGGGTGAGCAAGTAATCTCGAAGTGTTGAAGACAAGTGCCCAACTAACTCTTGTGTCCTGAAATTATGCGGGAATCGGTCGGCAGGATGCGTAAGCCCGCTCGTAATATCCTCATGATAGCCCAGCTCTTCTTGCTCTTCTCTGGAGAGTGATTCATACCATCCTTGAGCGCGCTTTAATTGATCTACAAAGAGGAGGTCTAAACGATTCAGCTTGCTGGCAAGTTTTCGCTCTTTGTGCACTAAACGCTTTTTTTTCACCCACAATGCGGCCTTACCCCAACTGCTCTGTGCATCGTATTCTGCAAGCATTCGCTCATGGAAGCGTTCTGCCCGAGCTGTGTCTTCTCTGAGCAAGAGCTCCAAGTTGCCCTCTGCGCGCGGTGACGGCGGTCTTGCCAATGCGTGGCCAGACCTCGCTCCGGTGCCATGATTCACTCCAGAAACGAATCTCCCTTCACTCATTGTGTGTTCTTGCTCCTTTTCTAAAAAAACATCTTGCTCATACGCGCCCTGGCTGTTATTGCTACTGGGGAGGCGTAAATGTTTATTTAAATGTTTCTTCCTTCGACGGGTTTTTTCCAAGAACGAATCGCCACCCAACGATCCTTCCTCGCTTGCACCCCTTCTCTGGCCTGCAAGGACGCGGTGCACATCCTTCATCAAACCTGCCTTTGCCCTTTGCTCAAGGAACGCTGAAACAAGGCGATGGTCAAGTTGTTTGCCGTCAGCATTGCGAAGCTTCTTTTCAAGGAAGGAGGCCTCTTCCCCAAACCACCACGCACGTTCTTCCACGAACCCCTTCTTCAAAGATGAAGTGATGCCTTCCCGAAGAGGATCAAGCAAAGCAAACGCTGGCAAAGAACGCTGCAAGCTCCACGAATTTCCTTGCAGGAAACGACGAAGCCCCCTATGACGATGCCTGTTATACATTCTCCTGTTTCCTAACATCCTTCCCCCCCTTGTTCCTTTCAAAAACATGCAAATCCTTCCTTTTCAAGGAGTCATAGTCTCTCTTAAGTATTTGTCGCTCGTTCCGCATCTTCTTCTTGCACCTTCAGAGCGTACTTTTGGTGCAACGTCCTTAACTCGTCCTTTGCCCAACGAATCGTGTTCTCAAGCTGAAAGACGCGCCTCTCCAACGCCGCCGAGCGCTTGAGCAGCTGCGCATACTGCTCCCTCACAGACGAGAGCCCCTGCCTCGTTGCGTAAGCAGCAAGATCCGCCAACTGCTTTGCCTTATTGACCAATAAAGCATCATGCGAGTACACTTTGCTCAAAAAGCTGCTTGCTGTTGAGAGTATTGTCAAATTCTGCACAAAAAGAACATCTTTTTCTCTTAAAAACCCGAAGTCATCGTACTGAAACACACCAACCCGCTCCCTCATTTTTTCAAACGCGTCATCATTGAGAGAACGAACCAACCCCTCGATGTTCTGGAAAAATTGGAGGCTTGCTAAATGATAGTTTTCCGAATCAGATCGCTCACTCGGCGCTGTGTCCCTGCTCGCATGCTGAACCTCTTGTGCGTCTAAAGACTGTTCTAACAAAGTAATTATTCCTATCCGTTCCTCGAAAGGACTAGCTCCCGAGCGGGTTCCCTCTTCAGCGTTACGCGCTGACGGCGCCGCTTCAAACTCGTCACGCCCCCCAGCATCTACTCTTGCCTCAACCACGCTAACGCCCTCCTTATACGCCTCCCTCCACGACCTTTTCTGGCACGACTCTCTTCTCCGCCCCGAGCCGCATTAGCTCAGCAAACAACACCTCATCTGTAATACTCCCCGCGAGCTCCCGGAGCCGTTTTTGACGCTCCTCCTTCGGAAGCGTTGGAACACCAATAGGAATGCACGATGGTAGCGCCTTTTGCCGGAGCAACTTCACAATATTTTGCACTTGCCTCCCCGAGAGGCCAAGCGACTTGCTCACCATCCCCAGCCGTTTCCACGCGTGAACCCGAGCAAAACCAGACGCAATACACGGGGCAAGATGCACCTTCCATAACTCTTCATACTCCACAGCAGTTCTGGGACCGTGCGCCTCAACAATGGAAACACGATCCAGCACTGCGTAGTCAAGCATTTCTTTAAAATTCCCATTAAACACAAAAAACGCATTGGGATACGGCAACTGGCGGTGACCACTCAACCGATTAAGGAGCTCGTTCAACGTCTTTTCATCCTCCTTAGTATCCCTGTCAGGGTTGCGACGGAAAAATACTGATTCAGCATCATGGCACGTCACGTAATACGCTGCCTCGCCTGATGCTATCTCATCAAAGATAGTTGCGAGCCGCCCAACAGATTCATTTACATACTTGGACTTGAACGTGTTGCTGATGTCAAGAACGCGCAACTCCCTTTTTTCTTGCTTCATAATCTCAGCAAGCTCTCGAGCAACTAAGGTTGTTCCAAATGATTTGCCACACCCTGGAGGACCCAAAATCAGAATTGCCGGGACAGGCTCGCCAGGTTCAGCAAGATCGTTTGTTTTCGTTTCAGGATCATAAAATCTCAAATAGTTCGCTCCAGCCCAAAGAGCCCGCATCATCTCCTCATTCCCGATCATCTTCTTCTTGTACTTGCTACTTTTTGAAGCCGCACCATCGACAGAAGCAACACAAGCGCTCGCTGAAGAACCTTCCCCAATCCCCTCCCCGAGCCGTTGCGTGTCCTTTGAAAATCCTAAAAACCGCTGGTTACCGATGAGAACTTCCAAATCATGAACGTTTTTGGCCAAGCCAGAAAAGGCCCCATTCTTCTTAGCCAGCCATCTTTGCGTATCACGAGGAAGCCAATCGAGAAAAGAGCGGCACACATCCTCTGAAGAATAGCTTTCAATCGCATTATACCTGCTCCCCTCAACGAACGAGGCCAAAATCTTCGCGGCGAGCTGGACTTGAGGACGAAGTGGCGCCCCGCCACGAACGCTATACTCTATCGATGGAAACAATCCTTGTCTACGTACCACGCCATTCTTAGCGTACTTGGCTGCAAGACTCAAGGCAAGCACATTCTCAAAATCATTCACAACAAGACGATCCTCACTGTGCTGAAACAACTGCTCCTTTGCAAACACAGACGAGAGTGCACAGTACACCCCAAAAAAAGACTGCAAATCATTAGGAATCGTCTCGACTGGCCGATACAACGTAGCTTCCAGCAAGAGGTCCTTTGCAGCGGCAGCCCCCTGCTCAAGGTCGTTAACGGTAACTTCGAGTTTTGACATCATCCTTCTCCTCGCCCTCTCAACACGCAAGCAATCTCCTACTGGCCCACTCACAACAAGCCGCGTCAAGTCAAGTACGACCGTACCGTCTCAGCGGCTTTTCGAGCACGAGCGAGCAGTTCCTTATCCGTCCTGCCCGACCTCTTGCGCGCACTATCTTCATCCTCCCCGGCCGCGAGTTTAGGAAGCACCGGGCTCACCAAAGGCCCTTCTCTATTCGCCCTGCGAACTACTTCTTCAGCACCCACAATATCGCCTCCAAGTGACATCATACATTTTGAGAGTGACTGAACGGATTCCAAGGTAGACTTGTACATGGAAGCGGACGTGTCATCCCCGTACAAGTCCCAAATATCAAACAACTCTTCCTTGAGCCCTTCTAACTCACAGCAAATCTTGTACGCCAAATCCTCACGCTCTTCATGCCGGAGCTTCGGACCACGCCGGAAGCTGCACCGATGAGCCGTGCTTTCTAACTCACGGGTAACTTTGTAGAGTTCACGGCCGATATGGCGGTGCTGACGCTGACACTCCTGCAAAACCTTCGTAGCACTGGACAAACCAGCCCTGTCGCCTTTTTTCTCTGCGAGGGCGATGTCCGCCTTTGCTTCTTCAATGAGCTTGGCGTACTCCTGCCTCTGCACTGCAAGCGACTCTGCCATTGCTTCAAGAGACTCTGCGCGGCCTACTAATTCATCAATGCCCGCCTCAAGCTCCGCGTGCAACTCGCGGTGATGGGCTTCCTCCTGCCTCATAAACGCAATGCGTTCATCAAACATCGCTGCGTATTCCTCTCTCACCCGAGGACTATAGCGCTGGATCAATGCAGCCTCAAACTGTTCTGCTCTGGCAGAAGCGGTTTTTTTCAAAAACTGAAGCTTCACCCTCTCGGTCAGGGTCAAGTACTTATCTAGTTTGGACTTCACCAAAGCATTCCCTATTTTTTCATTCACTGTTTTGAACGCAGAATTAATTTCGTCAATGAGCGTCCCTGACAACTCATACGTTCGCTTACCTTCCTCAAACAATTCAACTTCCGACTTGTGCGCTTCCCAGTTCTCAGCCATGATTTCAGCTCGCTTTATAAGCACCTTCTTGTCAAACCCTGGATTTTTATGCTCCAAGTACTCCAAGCAGCGTTCGAGACGATCAAAAGGAAATTCAACTGCGGAATCGCCAACGCCCTCCACACAAGACGCTCTTTTGCTCAACACAGGCTCCATTTCATGCTCATCCATTGATGTCCGTTCATCGAGACTCATTGACCAAAACCTCCTTCGTTGTTTTCCTCTCGTTCAACACCTGCTAGCGACGGTTGTATGGTGCACCCTGACAACCAAAAATTATGGAATCGAGAGACTTCCTCCCTCCTCCCGAGATCAAATACTTGACAGAATCCACTATTCCTAAACGCCGGTAGTGCAGCACTTCCAGCGGCACATACTTCTTCTTCCAAAACGCTGTCGAGGGGAGCGACGCTGCAAACGCGCGAGGACCCCAAACCTGCATACGTGACCGCTCCACCACCTGCAACGCCTGAGGTGTCAATCCTGTCGTCGTTGCAACAACACCCCTTCTCGACGGGACTGCGAGGGAACGAAGCTTGCTCTCCAGCCCCAACACCTCGTCCGGACCAATACGTGCTTCTTCCCGATGCTTGCACTCCACAAAGTAGAGCTGCTGAGCTTTGGCGTTCTTTCTCGATGAGAAGCAAATGTCGATTTGCATTACTGAACGAATCCCCGATGCAGTTTGAAACGGAATACGAACATCGTGCTTCACTGTCCTGTATCCCAAGTCCCTCAGAACGTGCACCAACCAAAGCTCGAAGCGAAGCCATTTCTTCTCTCCTGCACTTTTTGTCATGCTCGACCCCTTGAGTGGTAGTATACACCAACTGCTTCAGCGAACGTTCCTCACCTCCATACGATCTCCCAGCACTAAAGCCAAGGTAAAAGATAATGCCGTACCGTACCAAGTGCCAAGCGACCCTTCCAGACGCCCGCATACACGCGAGGGATGCCCTCTGCAACGAATACGTAATACTCATGCTCTCAAAGCCCCCCTCGCCTCGTTGAATGCTGCATTCAATCGTCCTCTTTCAACGATTCAATAGCCTTGTCTGCTGCCCGTGCACCTTTCACCACAATCTTTCTTCCCGCCTCCCGAAGCTTGAACGGGTGAAAACTATATTTAAGGAGCCTGGCACAGTCGCCCCATGTTGTGAATTCTCCGCCCTCCCTAACTAACCGCCCCTCACCGGTTTGTGTGTTGACTAAGTAGAGGTATACTTTATCCAAATCTCGCACCCGCTTCAATCGATACGAAAAAACATCTTCCGGAACGCCAAAACCCGGCTTCACGTCAAAAAACGCGTACAAAGGCCTCTGAATATATTGTGGAATGACATCAAGATAGTCGCCAACCACAGCAGAGCCTGCAATGAGCGATGAGATGAGCACGGGCTTCACTAGTCTCTCCAATGATTTCTTCATGAAAACGAGAAATGAACGTGTTTTTGAATTAATTTTTCACAAACAAACCGAAACCCTTCCAACCCGAACCGAAAAAACCGGTGCAAAACAGGAGGAAACCACTAAACAAGAAAAAGCCGAAAAGACGAAACGACCGCATTTACCTGTGCTTTTCAGCAGGGGGGTGTTGGTGCCCCAATTTTTTTCTCACCCGCAAATGCTCGACATGCTGTACTTGCTCACGCAAGAACTTGCTCACATCAAACTGATAATTCTCAATCATGGTAGCAATGTGCTTGCCGCCAAGAAAATGAGGCATCAAAACGTATGTAGCCCCCTCGTCGTAGAGTTTCAGTGCATCTTCAATTTGATGCGCTACTACGATAATAATTGCACTACCCCCCTCTGCATGCACTTTATTGATGATGAGCAGGTTCGTATCAGGATCAGGAATTGTTGATATAACCATCTTGGCACGTCCAAGGTTTAATTGATTCAACAGCTCGGGGTCTGTGGCATCGCCGTACTTGCACTCGATACTTTCTTTCGTCAACGCAACAATGGTGTCTGGGTTATAGTCAACAAGCAAATACCTCGCGCCCGCCCTCTTCAGCGCATTTAAGAGATCAAATCCAATGCGGTTATAGCCAAACATAACCACCTCATACGATTCAAACTTCTTCATGCCATGATGCTCACGAGTTTTTCTTTTTCGCTCAAAGAGAGCAAGAAATCTTGCAAGAAAAGGGAAGGCTGACGTGCCAAACTTAATAAAGTAGGCCGACCCTGCAATCGTAATAATGCCGACGAGGGTTGTTAGTGAAAGCAAATCAGCAGGCACGTGGCCAAACCCCACTCCAATTGACAGAATAATCAAAGAAAACTCGCTGATTTGAGCCAAAGAAATTGCAGTGAGGAAACTCGTCTTTTTCGAATAACCAAGCAACCCAAGCAAGATGATAATGATGAGCGGCTTAACCAATAAGACAAACGCACTCAATACTAGTGCTGGAAGGACATAACTGGAAACATTGGAGAAGACCATTTCTGAACCAAGAAAAACAAAGAACAAAATAAGAAAAAAGTCACGAAGCGTCTTTACTTTCGCACTAATCTCGTAGTGGAACGGAGAGACAGACAAAACAACTCCTGCAAGCAACGCACCAATCTCGAGTGAGAACCCTAAGTACTGCACCAACGCAGCCATGGCAAAACACCAACCGATGGAGAAGACAAACAAGTACTCTTGAGACCGAGCAATAAAGCGTTCAACTTTTGGAAATGTCTTATGTGCGATCAAGAACAGCATGCCAAGACCAAGAATTTTAAACAACGTCTTCGCAGCGACATCTGCAACAGCCCCCTGCTCGGTCAACGTGCCAAAAGCAACAAGCACGACAATGACGACCAAGTCCTGAACAAGAAGGACGCCCGTTGCGAGCCGACCGTGCAGAGTTTCTAAATCATGCTTGTCAGAAAGAAGCTTGAGCACGATAATAGTGCTGCTAAACGCCAATCCAAGCCCGACATACAGCGAGGGAACAAGAGAAAACCCAAGCAAAAGGCAAATCCCTGTACCGAGCAGCGCTGTCAGAACAACTTGTACAAAGCCAACAATAAGGGAAACAACACCAATATCCCGAATAAGCCGCAAATTAAGATTTATCCCCACAATGAAGAGAAGAAACGCGACGCCAAGCTTTGAGAAAATGGCCAGCGTGTCGGAGCTCGTAACAACGCCGAGCAAAGGCCCGACAATAACGCCAGTCAAGATGTACCCAATAATCACGGGTTGTCTGAAGAGTCGTAACAGTGTAGCCATGAACCAGGCCGAGATCAAAACCACACTAATCTCAATGAAAAGCTCGCTTCCAGACATTAACCTCTTCTCTTACCATAACTCCTTATAAATATTAAGGTTTTTCACCGTCCCAAAACGACGAACGCAACGAACGCAAAAAGCTTATAAACCAACACGTACCCTCTGAGGAAAACACCAGCCGCTGGCGAGATGTGGGCGTCGCTTGCCTGAATCGCCGAGTATACAACGGCAAAAAAATGGAGGCGACAAAAGACGATGGGATTGTACCAGTACTTACGAGAAGCATGGAAACGTCCAAAAGAAGCAATCCGTTCACAATACAGAGAACGGCTTATCGCATGGCGGCGAGAGCCAGTCACTGTCCGAATTACCCGGCCAACACGACTTGACCGAGCCAGGTCACTCGGTTACCGAGCAAAACAAGGCATCATTGTCGTCCGACAGCGTGTCGGAAGGGGAGGGAGGCAACGACCAACCATCCGAAAGGGACGACGATCTGCCCATTTTGGCAGGCGAAAAACCCTCCAAAAAAACTACCAAGCTATAGCTGAAGAGCGAGCAAACAAAAAATTTCCCAACTGCGAAGTACTCGGCAGCTACTGGGTTGCAGATGACGGAAAAAACTATTGGTACGAAATAATTCTTGTTGACAGAAGCCACCCTGTTGTGAAAAAAGACAAACAACTCAGCGGCATCGCGCAACAAAGAGGGCGCGCTTTCCGAGGGCTAACGTCTGCAGGAAGAAAAGCAAGAGGGCTTCGCAAAAAAGGAACAGGAAGCGAAAAAACGAGAAAGAAAAGAAGAACGTAAGGGAGAAACGCAGCACAAGCGAGTACTCTCAGATGTATACCCGCCAAAAAAGCGGGATTGCTCCTTTACACCATCAAGGCTCAGTAAACAAATACCGCTTCTCCTTGCCCATAATCTCGTCAGTAATTCGACGAGAAAACATAACCTTCGGGTCGGGCATGAGCTTCACTCGCCTACGAATATCTTCAAAACTTTTAAAAGGCCCCTCTTCCCTTGCTTCCAAAATCTCCCACATGTGCTTCTTACCAATCCCGGGCAACAACTCAATGATGTGCATCCTCGTATTCAAGGGTTGGGCAGTATTGAGGAAATGAACAAATTCCTGCTCTTTCTCGCTTACAATTTGCGCAACAACATGGGGCAACTCAGACTTAGCCGTCTCAGTCAACTTCCCAAAAGGCAGCCTCCCATTCACGTGACGAATCTTATCGCGCTTCTCAGCACCAATGTACACTTCCTCGTAAGGCTGAAGAAACACGCCTTTCTTTGCAACGAGTTCAAGAAGGGTAAACCGCTCCTTCCCAATAGCTTGTGCGATGGGGTTTTTCAAGTGAAGCGGACGCTTATCAAAAGGATAGCCGTTTGGCAAGAAGTCTAAAATGACAGCCACCTCTTCTCGCTTCTTCTCTGGCATACATTCCACCCACGAGAAGAGAAAAAACCAGATGAGTATATAAAACTTTTCTAAGCAACCTGGCCCGCAAAGACCCCTAACAGAAAAAGAAATGAACAGGAAACAGTCAAGGAAAATACAAGAAAAACCTATTTTGCAGACTTCTTCTCAGGAAGCGCTGCACGAATCGTCTTGGCAATTGCCTCCAAATGATCATTGCTGACGGTCAAAGGATACCCTTGGAGGACCAACTTCACCTCCTTTGCCGTCTTCGGCAGAACATCAACTAACTTAACGGCATACGCTTCCTTGAACCGAGGAATGTTCAATTCCAAAAGCGCCTTTTTGAGGGCTTCTGCATCTTTCTTTTTTAACGGCCCCACCGCATTCAAGTACTCCTCGGTTCTCTGAGCCCGAAAGTTAAGCTCTCCCACGTCTTTTTTGATTTTTTGCAAAAGCAACTTCACTTCAACGAGGAGCATCGGCCTCTTCTCTAGCAATTCAGGCTTTCCCATTTGCTTTTCAACCCGCTCTTTTTTTTCTTCCTCTCTGCACAAGAGGGCTGTTGTTGCACGTACCTAACGTACACCCTTCATATGTGCAGGATGGACAATGAGTTTCTTCTTCTTTGAAACATCCATTACAGCAACTTCATAACACGACCCGCACTTTCCTAACACGACACCTGTCTTTCCATGAAATCTTCGATGAAAAACACCTTCCGCAATAGAAGGCTCAAGCACCAGCGCGACCTTCTGGCCAGGCTGAAACTCCTGCAAATACTTCCGAATAGGCAACTTCCCTTTCTGCCGAATCTTTCTCGCAAGAAGCGATCGAGTCTTCCTCCGCTGACCACCAATTCGTTGCACCATACGTCTTCAACCCTTTAACAATACATTCATGCTTATTTCTTCTCTTTCTTCTCCTCAGGCAAGAGCTTTCGAATAATCTCATCCGGGATTTCAGCTTCCACCATCTTCTTCTTCGCAGCAGCAGGATCCTTTAGTTCATCAAGAATGGCCTTTGCCTTCTCCTCCCATTCTTTGTGCTGACGCTGAACTTGCTCTTGAAGCTCTTTTCGCTCCTCCTCCAACTCAGCAAGCTCGTCTTTGGAAACCTCAGTTTTTTCACTAAGAATCTCCTTATCAAACTTGCCAAGATTCACTTCTCGAAGCGCTTCTTTGGCGGGCATCTTCTCAACCTTAACACCCATCGATCGGCACGTTCCCAGCACTTCCCGAACTTTAGCTTTCAAGTCAGCACCGAGAAGAGCATCCTCCTTCATCTTCGCAATCTTAATGACCTGCTCAATTAAAAGGTCAGCAACGAACTCCTCCTGCGGCCTGCCAGACCCCTTGCTCAACCCGGCCTCCTTCTTAATCAACTGTGAGGTAGGCGGCGTCCCCACAGCAATGGAGAACGACTTCGTGTCTTTGTCAACTTCAACTTTGACAGGAACCTGCATCCCTTTAAATGACTCGGTCTTCTTATTAATCTCTGCAACAACTTGACCAATATTAACTCCCAAGGGGCCAAGCGCAGGCCCTAATGGCGGTGCAGCAGTAGCCTTTCCACCTTCAATCAGCACTTCAACACTTTCTGTTGCCATCGCTTCCAGGCGAATCCCAAAGGGTTTATAAGGGTTTCGACGTGGAGAAGCAACCGTTCCTTCGCCATCAGGCGAGGTTCCCAGCGACACCTCTGGCAAGCACCGGAGCCGCAGGACAGACAGAGGATTTAAAAAACCAAGGCGAGCTCCCAAAATTGCCTGGCAACTATGACGAAGAGCAATCCAGGCAATCACGAAAAACACACCAAAAAAACGCTAAAAAACCGCTCAGCGAGCAGCGCCTCCAATGTCACGACAAACCATCATCTACAAAACCCTCCCGAGCACTGCTGAGCGCTTTGCCAAGCTCACCGAGGGGGAATACATGAATCCTCTTCACAAAGCGTATTTTTTCAAATGGAAACCGCCTTTTTGGAAAAAAAATACAGGCCAAGTCATACCAGGCACGCAACTCGCACGCGACGCATACCTCTTCGCTCTTGAACGTCCGCCCTTGCCCTTCAAAGACCTCGCTCAACAAGGAATTGCCTTCGTCGCTACGTACCCTCACCCCACGCGTCCGGGAGTGCTTGCAATGCAATTGGACAGGAAAGACAATGAAACCAAAATAAGCCTTATCAACGTGCAAGGGAATGGAAAAAACGGCAAAGTCAACCTGGAAGCCATCCTCACAGCAAGCCACACAACCTCCCAGCGCCCCCCCTCAGAACGCGCATACGATCAAGATGTGAGCAGCACTAAAATGAATGCAGCCCTCCTCAACAAATTCGACAACACCCTCCCGCCCTGGGCACAACCACCAACACACCCAGCAACGAAAACAACCACGCCAAACCCTCCGGAAACGCCCGACTACCGCGCACTCAACCACGCATTCTACCCCTTGGCCGCAGCATTCAGGTCGGCGCTCAGACTGGTTCACCATTCCACCAAGGGGGAAGTAACCCGCATCAGGGAAGCACATTTGAAAACCAGGCTCGTTGAACAACAGTTTGAACTTTCAGCACGCTCCCTCCGCGCAACAAGGGAAAGCGCACGATATGAAGAAGAAACACCCTCTTTCGAAGCGCTCACGTATATCACTGAACTGCGCGAACCAAGAATGACTATCTCCACAACTCAACAAAAACAAAACAGACACGTAGAAGTGATCAGAGCCACGCTCGAAGCAAAGTCAACAATTTACCTTGAGAACTTGTATTACGGAACCGTTTCTTCAACTATCCTTTTCTCTCAATAAAGCAAGGCACAAAAGCTCAAGACGACGTGTTCCTTGCTACTGACCTTTTTCCTGAAGAACACGCTCAGGCAGCACGCGCTTAACAACGACCCGAATTCCGACGTCCTACGCGCGATTAATCCCTGCGAATAACCTTTACCGCATCAATCTTCACCGTAATCGGAATGGGCACTGCTGCTTCGAGCAACTCTACAACGACTTCTTCTTTTGCCTGATCAACCCTCGTAATTTTGCACTTCTCGCGCTTGAACGGCCCTGAAATAATCTCGGCGATGTCATTTTTTTGAATGTTAACTTCTTTTTTGACCTGATCAAGCATGTGCTCAATTTCCTTGTAGTCAACCAAGTCCGGAAGAACGCCCTTCGTGTAAGGAATTCCAAAAACCGCCTGTTCAACGTCTTGACGAGACGCGGCCTCAACGAAGACGTACCCCCTCATGCCGTGAGGACGAATAACCGCGTAAACGTCCAGTTTTTTCCTCTCAGCATTGGAAGCAATGAACCCGACAACTTGATCCTCCCTGTTCGCTGTCGTCCGAACAGCAAAAATCTTCGCCTCCTCAGGAATATCAGCGTCCTTCGCTGCAGCTTCTTGTTCTCCAACGCGCTCCTTCGCCTCCTCACGTGAAGCAACAGAAGACGTGCTCACTTCATCTTGCACTGTTGGTTCTGCCAAAGCACCACCCATGCTCTCCGCTGACGGCGCGGGTGGTGCGCGATTCTTATGCTCTTCCTTACTCATTGTTCTTTAACCTCTCTTCAAACAACATAGTACCTTACCCTAAAAAAGAACCGAAGATTCCGTAACGAATGAGATGAAGCAAAAAACCGATCAAACCAATAACGACCATCCCAAGACCCGCTACTTTCACAATCGTCTGGAACTCAAACCAGGACGGGCGCTTTGTCACTCGAAGCACACGAATACATTGGGTAATGAACGATTTCACCTGCATATGCGGTTCCTCCACTCACATAAATCATTACTTTTCACAAAAACCACCTAGCACTCCTCAATCGACGAACTCAATACCTAACTCGTCTTCAATCTCTCTCTTTTTGAAATCCTTCCCCTCACTTCCTCCACCGATGATCTGGGAGGAACGAACACCGGTAACGATGAGCATGACCCGAATCAATCCTTCAAGGTCTTCACTCAACTGAGCGCCCCAGATAATGCGCGCTTCCTCATCAAGCTTCTCCGAAACGGCCTCTACTACTTGACGAGCCTCTTCCAACGTCATATCGCTCCCGCCAGCAACATTAATCAACGCCCCGTTAGCTCCTGAAATATCCACATCCAACAAAGGATTGCTAATTGCCTTCTCCACCGCTTCACTCGCCCGATTTTCCGTGTCTGACTCGCCAACACCAATTAACGCGACGCCGCCATTCCCCATAACAGCTCGCACGTCGGCAAAGTCAAGATTCACCAAGCCTGCCTTCGTGACAAGCTCAGCAATTCCCTTCACTGCATTCGTCAAAATCTCATCAGCAACTTTGAAAGCGGTGTGCAAAGGAAGGTCAGGGGCGAGCTCCAAGAGTTTATCATTCGGTATAACAATGAGCGTATCCACCGAGCGCTCTAAACGCTCAAGACCCGCGACGGCGTTCTCGTGCCTGCGGTTCCCCTCCATATCAAACGGCAAGGTGACCACGCCAACGACCAACGCACCGGTCTTCTTTGCAATCTCTGCAACAACGGGAACACTGCCGGTTCCTGTCCCGCCGCCAAGCCCGCACGTTACGAAAACCATATCCGCACCTTGAAGCGCCTGCTTGATCTCGTGCTCAGACTCCCTGGCAGCCTCTTCACCAATTTTGGGGATGCTGCCTGCTCCCAACCCTTTTGTCAAGTCTTTTCCAATAAGAATCTTCTTATCGGCAGTGGTGTAAAGAAGATCTTGAGCGTCGGTGTTAATAGCAATGGTCTCTGCCCCAACAATACCGATCTCAGTAATACGATTAATGGTGTTGTTCCCAGCACCCCCTGCTCCAACAACCTTGATAGTCGCCCTCTGCTTCGCAAGCAACTCTTCAAGCTCATCGTCAAGCTGATGCTGCTGAGGCAACCGCTTTTTCTCTGCATCTTTCGCGTTCTGAATGATTGAGTCCACGCACCAACACCTCCTACCGCTCTAACCACATGCAAAGGAAATTTAAATACTTAACTCTTTTTCTCATGTGCTTTCACAGGCTTACGCGTGCTCTTGGCCTTTTCGCCAACACGTTCTTTTGCTATACCAACTTCCTCAAACGGAGTAAAGCGCCTCAGCCTGTCTTCAAGAACAGGCCTCACTCGCTCTAAGCGGGCTTTCAAGGCTTCTTCTTGGACCAAAACCCGCACCGTCTTGCCCTCAGCGCCAACAAAGGCATCCTGCAAACCAAACCAGCCAAGAACGGCCTTTGCCCGCTCAACAGCATCGCTTACGATTTCATGAACTTCAAGCTCGTACTCGATCTCGCGACCAGCAAGGGGATGGTTGAAATCAACCAACACCCTGCCCCCACTCACGCTCCGAACGACCCCGAACTGGTTATCAATACTCACTTCCATCCCCGGAAAGGGCGTTACTTGCTGCTTCATGAACGCCGCCTTTGGAATAAGCTGAAGCAACTTCGGAGACTTTCTCCCAAACGCTTCTTCGGGAGATAGGCGGATTTTATGCGAACCAACTGCTTTTCCAACCAATGCCTTGTCCAAGCCCGAAAGCCACTGGCCTTCGCCAACACAAATGACCTTCGGCCCAAACGTTGCTCCCTGACTGCTTACGTTCGCCTCCTGAGCGACGCGCTCCTTTGTTGTATCAACCACGCTTCCATCATCTACGAGCCGTGCAGTAAAGTCCACCCTAATAAAATCGCCACGCGCAATGGTTTTTGCAGAGGATGTCATTCTACCACCAAACCCCCGCTCAACGAATCACAGCCCCTCTGAACGTGCCGTACAGTCAACATTTTTGTCACGACCTCTTCCTCACACTAGCCCACAAAAGAGCAAAGGAAGAACACAAAAAAAGAATACTCACGCTCTTTTTAAACGTTTCGCCGCCGCTACCCACGCCCCAGAAAAACACCATCAATAAAGGATTGCCGTGCTAGCGTTGGACAACGCACTCCGGCACGAAAAACCTCATGGATTTAAATACTCAACCTGTTTTTTTACTAACACCATGCAGTATAGAGATTTCACGTTAGATCCATTTCAAGAGCAAGCCATCACCTCCATCAACAAAGGACACTCTGTTGTTGTCAGCGCCCCCACAGGATCAGGAAAAACACTCATTGCAGACTACATTATTGACACCTACCTCCACCAAGGAAAAAACGTCATTTATACTGCCCCTATTAAGGCACTCTCAAACCAAAAATTCAAAGAGTTTACCGCGCTCTTTGGAAAAGACGCCATCGGCCTCCTCACAGGAGATATTGTCATCAACCCTGCCGCTCCCGTTCTCATTATGACAACAGAGATTTACCGAAACATGTCGCTCATCAACGACCCTGTCACAAAAAACGTCTCCTATGTTGTCTTTGACGAAATCCACTACATTAACGACCGCGAACGAGGCTACGTCTGGGAAGAGAGCATCATCTTCTCAAAACCCCACGTCCGCTTCCTCTGCCTCTCAGCAACCATCCCCAACGCAAAAGAATTCGCTAACTGGATACAAACCATCCAACACCACCCTGTCGATGTCATCAAACATAACAAAAGAAACGTACCCCTCCACCGTGCTTTTTACGACACCGAACTCGGCATAACCACCCTCGAACGCATCAAAGAACACCTTTCCATCACCGACTACTCCCGTGTTTATCGTAACAAACGACGAAGAAACCGCGTCCCGCCCCCGTCAGACGTCGAGCTCATCAAACTCATCAAAGACAAGCTTCCCTGCCTCTTCTTCACGTTCTCACGAAAAAACTGTCAGGAAAAAGCACTCAACTTGTACAAAACAAACCTTTTTCCTCCAAACAAAGCCATTCCTCCCATCATCAGACAAAAACTCTCCCAAGCACCACCAGAAGTTCGCAACCTCAAAAGCTCAAAAATTCTTCTGCAAACCCTCCCTCACGGAATCGGCTTCCACCACGCAGGCATCCTCCCCGTCGTCAAAGAACTCGTAGAAGACCTCTTCAGCAAAGGCCTCATTAACGTCCTCTACACAACAGAAACCTTCGCGGTTGGCATCAACATGCCTGCCAAAACCGTCTGCTTTGAAAACCTCAGAAAGTATGACGGCATCAACTTCCGCTATCTTAACTCGAAAGAATACTTTCAAATCGCGGGCAGAGCAGGACGTCGAGGCATTGACAAAGAAGGATTTGCGTATGCCATGATCCACCGCAGAGACTTCAACTACGAAACCATAAAAAAAATGACAACCAAAGACGTGGAACCCATAACTTCACAATTTCGCCTCTCAATCAACACCGTCCTCAACCTTATCAAACAACACACACCCCCCGAAATTGAAGACATTCTCAGAAAAAACTTTTACACCTACCAAAAATACCGCTCGCGCATCTACGACGTACCAACACACGACATACTCAGGCGTTTCAACACAATCAAGAAAAAACTCACCATCCTCCATTTCCTTGAAGACGGCAAACTCACGGAAAAAGGGGAATTCGCCTCTCGCATCTACTCTGACGAAATCCCCACCACAGAGCTCTTTGCTACAGACTTCTTCAAGACGTGCACAGAATACCAGGTTCTCCTCCTCCTCGCCGCCCTTGCCTACGAGTCACGAGAACGAACGGAGTTTTACCACGCCTACCCCTCAAAGGCGGTAAAACAACTCATGCACAGGATTAGCCGTCACCCAACACTCAAAAAAGAAAAACGCTTCAAAGCCATACCGGACTTGACCGCCCTCATCAAGCCGTGCATGGACGGAGAGAGCATCTTCGCCATCCTCAAGAACGCCAACCTTCTTGAAGGGGACATCATTCGCATCTTCAAGCAAATGCTTGACCGTATCGGCCAAATCAAGAACGCAACTCGCGAACCAGACCTCCTCACGCTTATGGAACAGTGTCAGCACCGCATCAACTACACCCTCCAAGACATTGACCTTATCTGAACGAAAAAACGTACAGCACAGCCACCGCCGCTTACGCGATCAGACGTGCAGCATCTCGAAACCAAAGCCGGCGGCTCATTTTTGCTTCAGTTTCTTAATTCTTGAAAGAAGCTCCCTGGCTCCCTCTTCAGGGGAAACCCCGTCTGTTTTGAACACAATATCGTACTGCGTAACATCGAGCAAGTCGACACCGTACGCCTTCAAGAACCGCCGACGGTTTTTTTCAAAACGCTCACGAAGGAGGGCTTCTTGCTCTTCTACAGAACGAACCCGCTCTTCATCAGGCCTCGGATGCAAAAAAATCCGCCTTGCAGCGACCTCCCAACTCACGTCCAAAAACACCTTCACCGACGAAGGGATTGCAACGAACGCAACCCACCCGTCAAACACGCCACTCCCCTCCTTTCTTGCTACTTCCGCTTGGTACTGCTCAAAAGCATGATCAAGCTCGACATGCTCTCCATGGACTGCATCAAGCTCTTCAATGCGCATACCCCGCTCCTGCGCCATTCTACCAAGCAAGTCACCTGCTGAATGAAACGGGCAACCCAGCAACGCTGCCAAGCGCTTCCCCAACGTTGTCTTCCCAGCACCGGGCTTTCCAGTAATCGTCACGAACATTACAACCTGCTCAGCATAAGGAACTTATAAAACCACTGGTTTTCCCGCCACCAACCCCCTCTAAAAGGCGGAACAAACGTTTAAAAACATGCTCTGCGTCCCCCGAACAACCACGAAAACACCGTACCAACCATGGCAACACCCTACCAAGACCCGTCGTCCTATCCCTTCTCAGAACACACAAAACGAACACAAGGAAGGGAAGCGCAACGCATGAACATCGCAGCAGCAAAGCTCGTTGCAGAAACTATTCGAACCACGCTCGGCCCAAAAGGAATGGACAAGATGCTGGTTGATGACGAAGGAAGCGTTATCGTAACCAACGACGGACTCACCATCCTTGAAGAAATGCAGCTGGAGCACCCTGCAGCAAGAATGCTGGTTGAGATTGCCAAAACCCAAGAAGACGAAATTGGCGACGGAACAACAACGGCAGTGGTGCTTGCCGGAGAGCTACTCAAGCAAGCCGAAACACTTCTAGAGCAGGACGTACATCCAACCATCATCACGAAAGGATTCCGCATAGCAAACAAGAAGGCCCAGGAGCTCCTTTCCGGGATGGCAGAACACCTTGGCCAGAACCAAGACGCCACGCTCCACGCTATCGCGCTGACGGCCATGACTGGAAAAGGTGCAGAAGCGAGTAAAGAACACTTAGCCTCCATTGTTGTTGGCGCAGCCCGTGCAGTCATGGGGAGCGAGAAAACAAGCAACCCCCACGCAACAACCACAAGCCGTACGCTTAAGGAGTGCTTAAACAACATAAAAATAGTAAGCATTCCAGGAGGAAGCGTGAATGAATCAACACTCGTTCAAGGAATCGTCCTCGAAAAAGAACGGGTCCACCCATCAATGCCGAACAACATCAAGGATGCACGAATCGCCTTACTCGACATCGCTCTTGAAGTTCCTAGCATGGAAACAAACGCGAAGGTGTCTATCACCTCCCCAGAAAACCTGCAGGACTTTCTCTCTATGGAAGAGCGACATGTACAAAAACTTGTGAACGACATCAGCGCATCGGGTGCAAACGTCGTCCTCTGCCAGAAAGGCATTGACAACCTCGCCCAATACTTCCTCGCCCAACAAGGCATCCTCGCAGTTAGGCGAGTTCCCAAAACAGATATGGAACGAGTTGCCAGGGCGACAGACGCCACAATTGTTTCAAGCACGAAAGATTTGAACAAAAAAACCCTTGGAAAAGCAGGGATGACTCGAGAACAAAGCTTCGGCGACCACGCCTTCCTTTTCATCGAAGCGTGCACGCACCCCCAAGCAGTCACCATTCTTATCAGGGGAGGAACTGAGCATGTCACATCAGAAGTTCGCAGAGCAGTCCAAGACAGCCTTGGCGACGTCCTCGCAGCGCACACCTCACAGCAAATCGTGCCTGGTGCTGGAGCAATCGAGGTTGAACTCTACCACCACTTGCTTGAATTTGCAAAAACACTGACCGGACGGGAACGGCTTGCTGTCGAAGCATTTGCCAAAGCAATCCTGATCATCCCTCGAACGCTCGCTGAAAATGCCGGGCTTGACCCCATCGATACCATAACAACACTCACTGCAGCCCACACGCCGCCAAACAAGAACAAAAACGCAGGAATCAACATTGAAACAGGCACACTCATTGACGCAAGAAAACATGGCATAATCGAACCACTAAAGATCAAAACGCAAGCCCTGAACTCGGCAACGGAAGTGACAACCCTCCTGCTAAGGATCGACGATGTCATAGCACGAGGAAAAAAAGAAGACCGGCCACGGTGACAACCCCGAAGAACGTCGCTATTCCTTCAAAAGGCGCCTCGGCACGCCTTCCTTGTGCGAAAGCAAAAAGCTTAAATAACCTCTTCTCTGAAGGCAAGAACAAGAAAAGGATAACATGACGCAAGAAGAGGTGAGTGCGCAGCTATGAATACCCCTACTCCTGAAGGCCAAGACCCTTCTCGTTCTTCTTCAACCATGAGCAACATAGGCAGCATTGCGTCGCTCATCCAAAAAGACGACGACCTCCTCGCAGGCATCGAGCAACTCTACCAGCAAGTCACCAGACTCATCAGGATGCTTGAAACCGCCAATGAAAGCATGCTGAAGGATTACGAAGCCAAAGAACAACGCTTCTTTGACCAAACGCAACAAATACTTGATCAAAACACGAAAATAGCCCAGGCGATACTCTCTCTGGCAAACAAATTTAGCAACGTAGAAAACACCTTCCAACAACTCATCCAAGCCCTGCAAAAACAGTCAACAAACGAGTCACCTTACGAAGGCCTCAAGCCACGAGGCACGCCCGTTGAAGACGAAACGCTGCCATGGCAGCCAAAAAAAGACACATCAGCCATTATTCACGACCCTGACCCCGAAAAAAACATTCCTGACGAGGACCCTGTCCCCAAGCCCTTCGGGTAACACGTCAAAACAGCACGTCCTAAGGATACCGTTGTTGTAAGAACGAACAAACAATGCCGCCCAACCCTTTAAAACACTACTTCTCTGTGCTCAGCACCGCCGCAAAAGCCCAGCGTCTCGACTCGCATGTTGACCGAATCATCCAACATCGCCACCAACAACACAACGCAGCGACACGCGACCAGTCAATACAGCACCCGAGAGGAAGGCACGAGAGCAGCCAAGCCTTCCAACCCAACCTACGCCTCCAAGACAGCGTCAACTTGCTCGAACAGGCACTCACCAACCCCGCTGTTATGGACGCCTTGCTCTCCTCACTCTCGCCACGCACACGAGCCAGTACGGCAGCGCCACAACCCTCAACAACACCAAAACGCCGGCGTGCAACTCGTTCTCAGGAACGCCACTCGCCACGATTAACAACCGCCATCAAAGGAAAACACCCCTCCCCTCTCAAGACGCACTCAACAACAGGCAGGGCGTCCCTCAAGAAGAAACACCAAAGGAAAACACCACCGCCCAATCCAGAGCCGCTTCTCAAAAAGGAAGAACCAAAGCAAAACCCAGAACAAACTTCAGCGCTCGTCCACCAACAACTCCTTCAAGCAGTAGAGCAGAGCGCCCGACGAACGCAAGAAGAGAACAGCGGCCTTGAAGCGAAACCTGTGAGCCCTGCAACGCTTCACCACCTCCTCAACATTGAACGAGCACTTCTTAAAATAGAAAACAGCGTGCTTTCCCTTCACGACCCCGCCGCCAGAACCTTACTCGAGCAAGAAGTCGCCCTTATCAAAGAACTCCTTGAAAAAAAGAAAAAAAGAAAGAAATAACGAAAAAGAACACTTACAAGTCTTTCGCCATAACCGTTCTTCGGTTATTGCCTTCGGCTCGCTTGACTGCTGCCTTGATGAGCTCTTTGACTTTTGCATCAAGAGCGTCGGCAAAGTCGCTGGAAACGTTATATCCAGAGCACAAATCTTTAATCTTCGACTTCACTACAATCATTGTACCACCTCACAATTGGCTAATCATGAGCCAACACCCGCTAATTTATAAATCTTTTGGTTATACGCCTTTAAACACCGAAAAACAACGAGCATCCTAACTACTCCCCCAAAAAATACAACTCTTTTGCTAAACTCCCTGCACACAAACACCCCCCCAGTGCAGCGCCTACTTCTCTTTCCCCTTCCGCATAATCAAAATAAGGCTAGAGCGAAGAATTAAGTCGTGCTGCACGAGGAAGGCAAGCAAGACCAGGCCTGAGAAGATAAACTCAAAAACACGGGAAATCAGAGAAACATCAACCCCTTGAATGCTGACAACACCCCACAAGAAAAGATTATTCAATACCTGAAACAACAAGTACGTTAAGGTAGCAACGAAGAGCAGCTCCCAAGGCCGACGCTCGCGATGATGCTTCGTGCGCACCAGGAACGCCAACGAATAAAGAAGGATGAACAACGCAATGAACACGTTAGCAATGCCAAGCATCCCCCGAACATACTCAACCTGCATTCACTCCTCAAGCAACCGCTTGTTTAAATGCTTTTTTATTTTTTGAACCATTCGGCCAAGATGCTTGCGCGAGAAAAACCAGCATCTTTCGACAAGACCTATAAACAAATTTTATAAACCGAACAGGAGTTCATCCCAACAGACTCAAAGGGCCCATAGTCTAGTGGCTAAGGCAAACGAGCACTACTCAAACAAGACGCTTTATGCCTCCACAGATGACGTCGCCTTTACACGGCGAAGGTCGCCGGTTCGAGCAAGAAGGAAAAAAACAGCGAGGGGAACACCGCTCCTGATGAATGCTTCCTTCTCCGAAAATCCGGCTGGGCCCACCTCACCTTCCCTTTTCACCAGCACAACCGCCTCTACGATATATTTATAAACTCGTTACCGAATAAGCAACACATAACCAACCACGAACGACGCAATGACCCGCAAAGCCCAAAAAGAACAGGAACCAGAACAGGAACCTGAGCAAATCCCCAACCCGCCAACAACACCCAACGAACGCATCGTCAGCGTCTTACTCGATCAAGGCGACATCACCTGGCAGACCATTATTAACGAACTCGTACACTCGGGAGAGATTGATCCGTGGGACGTAGACGTTTCTTATCTTTGCGAGCGCTTCATTGAGATGATACAAAACCTCAAAGAAATGAACTTTCAAATATCAGGAAAACTCGTCTTGGCCAGCGCGCTCCTCCTCAAGATGAAGAGCATCAACCTCCTCAACCACGACATCAACGCCTTTGACCAGCTCCTCCACGCCCCTGACGGCTACGAAAGCTTTGAAGAAGACCTCGCATATGACCAAGCAACACACGAAAACAGACAACGAACAAGGAGGAACTACCCCAGAACGCTCAAACCAAGAACTCCTCAACCACGACGAAGGAAAGTAAGCATCCTCGACCTCATCCGCGCGCTTGAAAAAGCTCTGGAAGTTGAAAGCAAGCGAAAACCTGCCATTACCAACACCCTCTCTCGTATTAAAGCAAAAAACGATTACGACATCTCACAACTCATCGACTCGCTCTACCGCCAAATTACTGACCACTTCAAAGTCCAACAAACAGCCCTCACTTTCGACGACCTCGCCCCTTCCCCAGCAAGAGAAGACCGCGTCCTGACGTTCATCCCCCTCCTTCACCTCGACACCCAGCGAAAAATCGACCTTCTCCAAAAAGAACATTTCGGCACCATCACCATCAACCTCCTTACCGAAAATACTGCTCAGCAACCAGAGAAACCCAATCAGTAAGTACGAAAAGCCTTCTCCCAAAAAAAATGAGCTCGCCAGGGCACAAAAACTCTTATAAAAACCTGCTTTCTCCCTCCCGTGATGCACGTCCTCCCAACAACGCTTGCAGGAAACCCTAATATAGGGCTTTTTGGGTTTTGTACTGACCGCTACTGCCTTATCAGCAGCCAAGTCAGTCCACAAGACAAGAAAGAATTCTCCACCATCCTCAACGTTCCCCTCATTGAACTCACCATTGCCGGAACCGACCTCCTAGGGGTCTTTCTCGCCGGAAACAAAAAATCACTCCTGATCCCCAACATCACCTTCCCCCACGAAAGAAACATCCTCAAAACGCACAACATCCCCTTCACCGTTATCGAATCCCATCTCACCTGCCTAGGAAACACAATTGTCGCTAACGATAAAGGAGCAATTATCAGTCCAGAATTCCCCGAAGAAACGCAAAGAGCTATTGCAGCAGCGCTCAACGTCCCTGTCAAACAGACAACCATCGCCTCGCTCCCCACTCCTGGCTCGCTCATCGCCACCAACAAAAAATACGGCCTTATCAGCCCTGACGCGACCGCTGAAGAGCGAGACATCATAACAAAGACGCTGGGCATCACACTCACAGAAGGAACAGTAAACATGGGAAACCCCTACATAAGATCAGGCATCTTGTGCAACAGCAAGGGATTCCTCATCGGAAATAATTCTGGCGGGCCCGAAATCGTAAACGCCGACGAGGCACTCGGATTTACCAACCAAGAAAACCATCCAGAAACAAATAACGAACACCCAGCATGAAAGCGAACAGAATAGTACCAAAACAAAAAGGAACGCGCTTGGAAGAAGCATACGTGGAACTCAACATCCTCCAACAACAAATAGACCACGTGCAAAAATACCTTGAGTATGCAGAAGAACAACTCCGCAATATTAACAACACAATCGCCGCCATAGCGACATTCGCCAAGCAAAAAAAAGGAACCCCTGCCAAAGCCCCGCTGGCTAACGGGATTTTCTTCAGTTGCAACATCGAGGACACCAAACACCTCTTCGTAAACGTCGGCAACGACATCGTCGTCAAAAAAACACCTCAAGAATGCATATCCTTATTCACCGCTCATAAAGAAGAACTTGAACAAACCACCCAAGAAGCGTTTGCCCAACTGAGCAAACTCATCCAAAAAATGGAAGATGTAAAAGCAAAAATCAAGGCAAACCCGCCCGCGTAGGTGAAACACCATGTTTGGCTTTCTCAAAAAAAAACTCTCCGGCGCTTTGAAGGCGTTCACAAAAAAGGTTGAAGAAGAAACACAGGAACCACAACCAGAAACACAACCTGATGAACAACACCTTGAACACGAGCGCCCAATCAAACCCGCGCCAACCGCCCCTCCCCAAGCGCAAGAATCGCCACGCAAAAAGAAACGTCCCAAACCGGAAAAAACCCCGCCGCACAAAAAACAAGCCAAACAGGCACGTAAACAAGCAAGGCAGACAGAGCCAAAGCAAGAGCAGCACTCAATCGTGCTTGACAAAGAACAAGAACAACGAAAAAAACCAACGCTTGAAGCTTCGCAAACAACCACGGCTACGCCGCGGCCGCCGCCACCAACACCGAAGAAACCTGCGCCTTACGAACAACCTCCCAAACCACAAGAAACAACAAGCGAACCATCTCAGCAGACGAAAAGCGAGCAAGAACTCCAAGAAGAAAAAGGCACGTCATTTTTTGGAAGGCTCAAAGAAGCATTCACGCACACCACGCTTTCACCCGAAAAATTCGAAAACATCTTCTGGGACCTCGAACTCGCCCTCCTCGAAAACAACGTAGCCGTAGAAGTCATTGAAAAAATCAAGAACGACCTCAAAGATGAACTCACCAACAAAAAACACGTAAAAAGAAACCTTGAACAAGCAATTAAGCAACGGCTAAAACAAAGCATTAGCGAACTCTTCGACGTCCCAACCTTTCAACTGGAAAACAAGATCAAGCAAAAAAAACCCTTCATCATAACCTTTATCGGCGTGAATGGCTCTGGAAAAACAACCAACATGGCAAAACTCGCACACCGCCTGCAACAACAAGGCTTCAGCGTCGTCATGGCCGCAGCAGACACCTTCAGAGCCGCAGCGATCCAACAACTCGAAGAGCATGCAACCAAACTCGGCATCAAACTCATCAAACACGAATACGGATCAGACCCAGCAGCGGTTGCCTACGACGCAATAGCCCACGCTCGTTCAAAAAAAATAGACGTCGTCCTCATCGACACCGCAGGCAGGCTTCACAGCAACGACAACCTCATGAACGAACTTCAAAAACTCATCCGCGTCAACAAGCCAGACCTCACCATCTTTGTCGCGGAAGCAACCACTGGCAACGACGCCGTCGAACAAGCAAGACTCTTCAACGAACGCGTTGGCATCGACGCTATCATCCTCGCAAAAACAGACGTTGACGAGAAGGGAGGCGCCGCTATTAGCATCTCCTACATCACGAAAAAACCCATCCTCTTCATAGGAACCGGCCAGGGCTACAACGACCTTCAGCCTTTCACTCCAGAAACGATTCTGCACAGCCTCGAACTTTAAAACTACCACGCCAAAAACCAACTTCTAAACCGCAAGAAACAAGCGCAACCAAAACTATATAAATACTCTCGGCGCTCACGAACACATGCAATTCATCATCCACGCGCTAGCGCTTCTTGCTCTCTTCATCTCAACCATCACAGACCTCAGAACCAGAGAAGTTCCCGACTGGATAAGCTACGGCACCATCTTCACCGGCATCTTCATCGGCGTTGTCAAAACCATTCTTGAAGCAAGCTGGCACCCGCTCCTCACCATGGTAGCAGGACTCTCGCTCGGGTTCCTTCTCGGGACAATCATGTTCTACACTGGCCAATGGGGCGGGGGGGATAGCAAGCTCCTCATAGGACTCGGGTCCCTTCTTGGCTTGAACATCTTCAACCTCAGAGAAAGCTTCCTCATCGGCTTCCTCCTCAACATCCTCATTACTGGCGCCCTCTACGGCCTCATTTGGATCCTTCTCCTCGCAATCAAACACAAACGCGAGTTTATCAAGACGTACAAGGCACTCAGCAAAGAACCTACGATGCTCTTCCTTCGCAAAATTCACCTTGCAACCGTCCTTCTTGGTCTCGTCCTCGCATTCTTCACGCCTCGCCCCCTCAACTCCTTTCTCTTCACCGCAACAGTCCTCATCTACCTTCTCTTCCACCTCTGGAAGCTCGTTAAATCAGTTGAGCAAACAGCAATGATCAAGAAAATTCCCCCGAGCAAACTCACAGAAGGAGATTGGGTGCTCAAAGATGTCTACTATCACGGGGAGTACCTCTGCGGACCAAAAGATCTTGGTATCAGCAAAGAGCAAATCGCCCTCCTCAAAAAACATCGCATCACGTCAGTATGGGTAAAGGAAGGCATTCCTTTTGTTCCCAGCTTTCTCTTCGCATACCTCCTCACGCTCATAACAGGGAACTGGCTAGCCCTCATCCTCTAAAAA
This sequence comes from Candidatus Woesearchaeota archaeon, assembly GCA_003694805.1. Classification (NCBI taxonomy): domain Archaea; kingdom Nanobdellati; phylum Candidatus Woesearchaeota; species Candidatus Woesearchaeota archaeon. The sequence continues at coordinate 35,507 of RFJU01000027.1, forward strand.
ACCAACGAGAAAAAGAATCACGCAATTCTTCGAAGCGCCCTCACCAACTCGTTGTCTTCTCCACGAATCACCATCTCACCGTGCGCTTTTTCTTTCTTCTCCTGCACTCCCGTATCGCGCCCCTCAGGTGTTCCCTTCACTGAACTACTCCCCCCGCCCGCATCTTCTTTACCAATAAAAAATGTTTTCTCCCTAATCTTTTCTGCAACAGCTTTTAACTCCTCAGGACTGCCTTGTTTTGGCTGCCAAAGCAAGTTTGCCCCGTCGTTGGCACTCCGAGGAATAACTGCGATACTTACGCCGCGCTCCCCTTCGTTCGCGATGAGGTTTGTTCCCTGCGCGCCAAGTTTCTCAAACAACAGCGTTGAAACCGTGTTCGCCACGGCAAAAAGCGCTTGGACCTCCTCAGACCGCAAATGAGAGAACTCCGTGGCGTTCTTTTCAGGCACGACAACGACATGCCCGCGAGTAACACCTTGTTCGGGAAGAAGAATGGAGAATCCCTGGCCTGCGAACAAAACACGCTTTGATTCAGACACGCATCACTCACCTCCCACCACGCAAGAACAAAGAAGAAATGGCGTCAAGATCCATTGCCTTCTTCTTGTTCGCTTCTGTTTTTTCTGGCTTCATGCTGCCGGCCTTGCTCCGTTCGTTCTCCCCTTCTCTTTGTTCCGCTATCTCCTCTCGTCCTGCCTGCGAACCTGCACCCTCCGACGTAGCACTCCCCCTGGGTTCTTGTGTTTCAACACGAGGTCTTTCCTCTCTTCCTGGCGGTTCTCCACGGCTGCTCCCTTCCGCACCCTGCTCTTTAGGAAAGAGCTTGATTTTTTTCAGGCGATCTGAGAGGGCGTTAATATCAATCCCTTCAAAGAGCTCGGCCAGTTTAGGATCTGCAGGGATCAGTTCTTTAATCTTTTCTGGGTGCTCTTTGAGCACCTCAGCAATCTCAGGATTGTCATAGAGCAATTCTGCCAGCAGAACGTGCCGCTCGTGAACACTCGCAGGAATGGGGATGTCATCACTTCCAAGCCCTGACCCGTGAGCTAGGGCGTCAGATCCTTGAGCCGGAGGGGCGTGCGAGGTGGACGCACCCGTAGGCGCTCCCTGACGCTGAGCTTGGTGCTCAGGCGCCGCAGACGCTTTTTCACCTGCAAGCGCCGCGCTCGAAGCTGCGCCTCCCTCGCCTTCACGCTTGCCGGGCACCATCCCATCTTCCCTCCTTGCGAGAGGCGCCAGCGCCTTTCCAAAAAGAGAAGAGAGCGCCTCCTCCAATGCTGACTGGTCAAAACTCCCCGTCTCCACGTCCAAGTGGGAAAGCGCGTCCCCCTCTTCCCTTGGAAACAAGTGCATAAGAAAATGAGGACTTTGCTGACCTGCAACTGCGCCGTTGGCTACGAAGAGCGTTACTCTCTGCACAAGCAGCGCCTCTCGCAAAGCGTTCATCAAGTCAACGCTTCTCATGAACAAATGCTGAAACACGTCCGGCGGCAGCAGCGGAAGAATGGGATAATGCTCCTTTGGCAAGAGCAGGGTGTGCCCGCGAACAGCGGGATTAATATCAAGAATAGCAAGAACCTGCTCATCCTCAAATACTTTTTGAGAGGGTATCTCTCCTCGAACAATCTTGCAAAAAATACAATTCTTCTTGATTTCTTCAAATTCCTCAGCAGATAATTGTGTATCGGACACGCAGCACACACCTTCAAACTTCTCGTTTTTCACGGTGCTTCTTGCAAAGTAAATTTATAAACCTTCCCATCCAAGAATGACGACGAAGTTTTAAATACGGATTGGGAAGAAACACGACATACCAAAACACAGAAAACAGCAGAGAAGGTCACTCGCAAAAAAAATCATTCGCCACCATGGAGCAGAGAACATCTCAACAAGCGCTGCCAACGATCATTCACAATCCGTATCAAGAAGGCGTTTCTGCCGTTCTAGAACGCCTTCAAACGTCACAGAACGGCCTCTCAACACCCGTCGCGGAAGAGCGCCTCAGAAGTTTTGGACCTAACAAGATCGAGGCAAAAAAACAAGAACCGCTCTGGAAAGTATTCTTGAGACAATTCAGCGACGTCATGGTCATCATCCTCATCCTCGCAAGCATCATCTCTTTTGGCATCACGTGGTTCACCAACAACGTCCAAACAGGAGGAGAGCACGAAAGCTACGTTGACGGCATCGTCATTCTCATCATCGTCTTCCTCAACGCCGTCATCGGATTCATTCAAGAATACAAAGCAGAAAAATCCCTCGAAGCGCTCCAAAAAATGATTTCTCCCCGCGCCGTTGTCATTCGAGACGGCGAAGAAACAGAAATTGACGTGGCGGACCTCGTCCCCGGAGACATCATCCTCCTTGAAGAAGGCGCAGCGGTGCCAGCAGATACGCGACTCATAGAAGCCACCAACCTCCAATGTATCGAAGCCGCCCTGACGGGCGAGAGCACGCCTGTCCAGAAACACACGGACCCTATCAAGGAGGCGGCTGCAATTGGTGACAGGAAGAACATGGTTTTTATGGGAACTATTGTGAGCGCAGGAAGAGGCGTTGCCGTCGTCACCGCAACAGGCACATCAACGGAATTTGGGAAAATAGCCAAGCTCACCCTCGATGTTAAAGAGGAGAAGAGCCCTCTTCAAAAAGAACTCGCAAAGGTCGGCGCCTTCATTGCAAAAGCAACGCTCCTCATTAGCGCGATAATCTTCGTGTTCGGCCTCATCGAAGGAAAAAAGCTCCTCCACATGTTCATCTACGCAGTCAGCGTAGCAGTCGCGGCGGTTCCGGAAGGCCTCCCCGCAACGATAACCATCGCCCTCGCGTTTGGCGTGCGAAGAATGGCTAAGAAGAAGAGCATCATTAAAAAGCTCTCATCTGTCGAAACCCTCGGGAGCACAACCGTTATTTGCTCTGATAAAACAGGCACGCTCACAAAGAACCAAATGACCGTTCGCGAAGCATACACGCATGCAGGCAACGTCACCGTAACAGGAACAGGGTACTCTGCTGACGGAAAATTTGTTTCAAAAACCAACGATTCAGCAACAAGAGCGCCGGAACTCAAGCACATGCTCATTGCAGGAGCACTATGCAACAACGCCCACTTTGACAAGACGACCAACCACGTCATAGGAGACCCTACGGAAGCCGCCCTTCTTGTTTCTACAGAAAAATTTGGCATAGACACACAAGCCCTCCGCCATGCCAACAAGCGTATCAAAGAATTCCCGTTCGACAGCAAACGCAAACTTATGTCCACGATCAACCAAACACCAGACGGCACCATGCTCTTCGTCAAAGGAGCGCCCGACATCATCCTCAGCAAGTGCACTCATATTCTCAAAGGCGGCAAGCCCACACGCCTCACCCAACAAGAGCGAGAACACATACAAACACAAAACCTTGACATGGCGTCGCGCGCCCTAAGAGTCCTCGGATTTGCCTACAGAACACTGAGCAACGAAGAAACCAAACACGCAATCAAGAAACAAGAACCAGAAACGCTTGAAGACCACCTCGTCTTCATAGGACTGCAAGGCATGATCGACCCTCCGCGAGAAGAAGTCATTCCTGCGGTCGCTGCATGCAAAAGAGCAGGCATCAAAATATACATCGTCACCGGAGACCACGGCATCACCGCACGAGCAATTGCGGAAAAAATAGGAATAGCAAGCCACAAGACAAAAGTCATCACTGGCCAAGACCTTGCAAAACTTCGCGATGAAGAACTCAAGGAAGAACTCAAAAATCCTGTTATCTTCGCCAGAGTAAACCCTGAGCACAAGCTCCGCGTGGTCAGCCTTCTCAAAGAGCAGGGAGAAATCGTCGCTGTCACCGGCGACGGCGTGAACGACGCACCAGCACTCAAGAAAGCAGACATTGGCGTTGCAATGGGCATCACCGGAACCGACGTCAGCAAGGAAGCAAGCGACATGATACTCCTCGACGACAGCTTCGCAACCATTGTTTCAGCAATCAAGGAAGGAAGAACCATCTACGATAACATCACCAAGTTTATGCGCTTCCTCTTCACCAGCAACCTGGGAGAGCTCGTGACCGTCTTTTTAGGGCTCTTCATCATACCCTTCCTAAGCCTCCCTAAAGAAACGCTCATCGTCACTGCCGTTCAAGTCCTTTGGATAAACCTGCTCACGGACGCCCTCCCCGCCCTCGCTCTTGGCGTCGAGCCACCTGAAAAGGACGTAATGGAAAAACCGCCTCGAAACCAAAAACAGCGGCTCGTAACAAATAAGATCTTCCTAAGCTGGCTCTTTACCGGACTCGTTATCGGGGCTGGCACGCTTTTTAGCTTCCTCTACTCACTAACCATCACTGGCGCGCCAATGGAAAAAGCAACAACAGTAGCCTTCACCACCCTTGTCCTCTTCCAACTCGTCAATGTGTTCAACTGCAAATCAAAGACGAAGAGCATCTTCAAAACGAAAATTCGCGACAACCTCTTCCTCATCAAAGCCGTTCTTGTCTCGTTCCTCCTCCAACTGCTCGTCATCTACGAACCAACCATCATGCAATACTACTTCAAAACCACCAGCCTCTCCCTGCAAGACTGGCTACTCATCCTCCCCATTGCTCTTTCAGTTCTTGTTTATGAAGAGCTTCGAAAAGCCCACCTCCGGTACGCTGAACGAAAAAAGGCTGCAAAAGCGTCCACGCCTTCTCCCAACCTTGTTTAAAAATACACAAGAGCCCGTGTCCGACGAGCACTGCCTTTGATGAAACCTAAACAAAGGCTTTTAAAAAACATGTAGCTTCTCGCCCTGCCATGACCGACAAAAGAGTAAAGGCGTTCGCTCAAGCCCTCTATCAAGAATTGACAACCCATACAAGAACAAAAAAAACACTGGAAAACGCCTTCCAGGCAGACAAGCTCGCGCCGCCACGCCTCCAAAAACTCAAAGAACGCCTAGCAAAACAGCTCAACCTCGCCACGCTCCCGTCCAACGCAACAATCTTGCTCAACCTCACCCCCGGACAAGCAAAAAACGCCAAGCACGTTCTCTCAACAAAGCCGGTGAGAAGCATCAGCGGCGTCAACATCGTCGCAATCATGACCTCCCCTGCCCGATGCCCCCACGGAAAATGCACCTACTGCCCGGGAGGGCTTTCCTCCAGTTTTGGCGATGTTCCTCAAAGCTACACAGGAAGAGAACCTGCGAGCCAACGCGGCGCGCGACTCTCCTATGACGCCTATCTCCAAGTTATGAACCGCCTAGCACAATACCTCATCGCAGGGCACGAACTCTCAAAAACAGAAGTCATTGTCATGGGCGGCACGTTCCCCTCCCGCCCCGTAGAGTACCAGCAACGATTCATTGCAGACGCGTTCCAAGCACTCAATGATTTCTCATCCCTCTTCTATGATGCAAAAGGAAACATTACCATTTCAAAACTCAAAGACGTTTTCAAACTCCCCGGCGCATTCTCAAACAAAGAACGCCAAAGAACCGTCATAGAAACCCTTAAACACATCCAGCAAACGAGTTTGAACACATCCGGCCTTGCCAACGACCTCGAAAGCGACAAGCGCGTCGCGTACGAACACGAACGCAACGAACGTGCCAAAGTGCGATGCGTCGGGCTTACCGTCGAAACTCGACCATCACCTGACATTCTTGAACAAGCAAACCTCGCACTTGCATACGGCGCCACACGCATTGAACTTGGCGTGCAAACACTCTCCGAAAACGTTCTTGCCTACGTCCACCGCGGACACACCCTTGAAGATACGAAAAACTCCCTGCGCGTCCTCAAAGACCTCGGGTTCAAGATAAATGCGCACATGATGCTCGGCCTCCCCCTCACAACACCTGAAGAAGACGTCCGCCACCTCAAACAACTCTTTGCAGACCCGCACTTTCGCCCGGACATGCTGAAAATTTACCCGACACTCGTCCTCAAGGGAACGCACCTCTACCAACTCTATCAACAAGGACACTACCGCCCGCTCACGACGATGCAAGCAGCTGAAATCATTGCCCGCGCTAAACCACACGTTCCGCGATGGTGCCGCATCATGCGCGTTCAGCGAGACATCCCCTCAACCCTCACAGAAGAGGGGCCGAGCACCAACCTGCGCCAAGTCGTCAAATCCCTCCTTGCGCAAAGAGGAACATCCTGCCAGTGCATTCGATGCAGAGAAATCAAAGACGAGACACCAACACAACCCCGCCTAGAGGTAACCACGTACCAAGCTCAAGAAGGAACAGAATTCTTCCTCGCACTCAACAACAAACCCACTGACAAGCTCATCGGCTTTTGCCGACTACGCTTCCCATCACAATGCCTCCGACCAGAAATAACGCCGTCAACCGGGATCATTAGAGAACTCCACGTCTATGGCAAAGCAACACCACTTCAGAAAACAGGCGACGTTCAGCACCGCGGCTTTGGCAAAACACTTCTTCAAGAAGCAGAACGCATCTGCAAAGCCAACAACAAAACAAAAGTGCTCGTCATCGCCGGCATTGGCGTCCGCTCCTACTACGCCAAGCTCGGCTACCACAAAGAAGGACCCTACATGGCAAAACACCTCACCTAACAACGAACAAAAAAAGAGTACGACCTATGAACGCGACAACCCTCAACCACGACATCACGCCTATTCCGGACACAGAAGAACTCCTCATAAAACCAACATTTCAAGAGCGCTACGAACAACTCCTTGGCAAAGAAGGATGGAAACGCTTCCTTCAGTACTCTTTCTCCTACCTCAGAAAATGCATACGCGTCAACACCATAAAAATAAGCGTTGAAGCACTCACGACGCGCCTGAGCAAAGACTGGGACCTCACACCCGTGCCGTGGTGTAAAGAAGGATTTTGGATCAAGCACAAGAGACTTCCACGCTTCGACTTAGGAAACCTCCCTGAACACCAACTCGGCTATTTCTACATCCAAGAAGCAGCCAGCATGATCCCTCCCGTTGTTCTTTCACCCCAACCAGAAGAGATTGTTCTCGATCTCTGCGCGGCGCCGGGATCAAAGACCAGCCAGCTAGCCCAATACATGCACAACAAAGGCGTTCTCGTCGCGAACGACGCTGACGGGCTTCGCCTCAAACCCCTCGGCATGAACCTACAACGCTGCGGCACCTACAACACCATCCTCACCCGCCACTATGGACAAGCATTTGCAAAAAAAACACTCGCCTTCGACCGCGTTCTCTGCGACGCGCCGTGTTCAGGGACGGGAACCATTAGACGATCACTCAAAACACTCACCCTCTGGTCACCAGGAGGCGTTCGCAGGCTTGCAGGGCAGCAACGCCAACTCCTCAAAGCAGCCTATGCCGCACTGAAACCCGGTGGCACACTTGTCTACAGCACGTGCACCTGCGAACCAGAAGAAAACGAGGGAAACATTAGCTGGCTCCTCCAAACCTACCCTGATCTCCAAACAACACCCATCAACCTTCCCATCAACGCTTCCAAACCCATAATGGCATTCGAAGGGCAAACGTACCACGCCGGCGTCAAAAACTGCCTGCGCATCTGGCCCCAAGACAACGACACAGAAGGGTTCTTCATCGCAAAAATCTACAAGTCAAACACGACGTAACCCTTTCAACGCTTCGTCAAAGGACAGCGCTGGTATGCTTCATCAATCGCCTCAGCAACACGCAACTCCACCGTGTCTCTTCGCAAGTTATCAAGCGCAAACCAACTAAGCCGAACAGCCAAGCCGATACCCTCATACACCTTCTGTTTGCTGAAATATGCAAGAGAACGATTCAGCCGATCCTCCACTTCAAAGCGTTTTTCTTCAGGAATTTTGGGGAAAGGCAAGACGACCAACTCATCACCGCCCCAGCGAACCAGCAAATCCGTCCTCCTCAATTCTCTTGCCATGCACTGCTCAACACCGTCCCCGTAACGAACTGGAGAACTGATAGCAGAATTAAGCGCCCTGCTCACATCAGCAAGCGCCTTATCCCCCTGCTTGTACGAGTGAGCATTATGCCCCTTCAAGTTCACCACATCAACAACAAAGCCGTCAGTAGCGTACCCCTGCGGAAGCCACTCCAACACTGCAAAACACGCAGCTCGCGTAAGAAACCCTGTTCTTGGGTCGACACCCAAGCGCTTAGCCAACGATCGCAACTCGTCACTGCCAAGCTGTTGAAGATACGCATCAAGAACGCTCGGCGCCCGGCGATCCAGCACAGAAGTGCTATTTTGATACTGAGCCAGGCGTGATTTAAGCGCCTTATTCTCCCGCACGATCTGCAAAATACGTCTGTCACGCGCTGAAAAGCCACCAAGACGCTCTGATAAGGACATGCCCGGGAAGAGTACACACAACCCTTATAAATATTTCGTCATTGTAGAGTAGTTATTGATGGTTTTGCCATTAACGGATTCGAACCTTAAGCCCTTCTATTTTGTCTCAATGGCTTCTCCCTCAAAGGTCTTTTTGCCAAGTATTTAAAAACAACTACTTTAAAAAGGAAGGAAGGTTTCACAACCAACCATGACACGACAAAGGACGAACAAAAAACCCCGAATCGCAATCATAGGAGGAGGATTTGCCGGAATCACCTTCCTCACCACTCTCTACAACCACGCAAGAAAACAACCCCCCCTCCAATGCACCCTCTACGACCCTTCTCCTGAATTCAGCTTCACACCCCTCCTCGTAGGCGCCGCAGCGGGAAGCAGAGCCATCACCGACGCCTGCATACCCTTCAAAGACCTTGCAAAAGCCCTCGGCTTCACGTACACCCAAGCCCGCGCCACCCGCCTCGACCCCAACACGAACCATGTCACCGTCAAGCACCCCACGGGCACAATAACCAAAGAACAACACGACTACTTCATCCTCACCACCGGCGCCGAAACACAATTTTACCAAACACCCGGCGCCAAACAACACACCCTCTCATTACGATCAGCCAAAGACGCAAAAAACATCCACCAAGCCCTCACACACCAAAAAAAAGCCAAACAACCAGGCGTCATTATCATCGGAGCCGGCCCGACCGGCGTTGAACTCGCCGGAGACATCTCCGTCTTCTACCAACAAAACAACCTCCCCACCCACATCACCCTCATCAGCCACGCACCCACCATCCTCCCACGTTTCAATCAAAAAATCCAGCAAAGCACGCAAAAGACCCTACAAAAAAGAAACATCACCATTCTAACGAACACAACCGTCACCAAATGCAAGAAGAGTGCAGTCACCATTCAAGAAGGCCAGAAACAAGAAAAAACACTCACCTCCCCCCTCCTCATCTGGGCAGGCGGATGCAAACCAGTCACGATCCCACTACGAACACAAAACAACGTCACGGAACGCGGCCGGTACATCGTCACGCCAACACTTCAACTCAAGGGCCACCAAAACATATTCGCTTTCGGCGACAACGCCCAAATCGAAGGCGAACAACCCCTCCCCCTCCTCGCCCAAGTAGCAGAACAAGAAGGCACCCACGCCGCAAAAAACATACTCCGCCTCCTGAACAACAAACGACCCAAACCATTCACCTTCCACGATAAAGGACGCATGGTAAGCCTCGGACCAAAAAAAGCCAGCATCACCATCAACACCCCCGCAGGCACCATCCACTTCAACAACA
>RFJU01000028.1 GCA_003694805.1 Candidatus Woesearchaeota archaeon
ACTGTTCTTTTACAATTCAAAGCGCAATTACAATCGCTAAAATTTTTTTTCACAATAACCTGATATACTTTTTATAATATATAAACCTTCTGTTACGTTCAAATCGAATTGAAGTTGGAGTGGGAAAGAACATTACAACACCTGAGAACAACAACGCTTAAGAACAAAACCCTCCTTTCCACAGCGAACCTACCATGCACCTCATTGACGACCATTGCCACTTGGACGATCCCTCCTTCCAAGACGACCTCGACGCAGTCATCGCCCGAGCAAAAAAAGCAGGCGTCGCCTTCATCGTCTCTAACGGGACCGACCCTGCCAGCAACGAACGCGTCCTCAACCTTGCCAAGCGCTACGACATCGTCAAGCCAGCCCTTGGCATCTACCCCACAACCGCGGCGAGGATGACAGAACCAGCGTTTCTTCAAGCACACTCGCTCATCAAGACAGCAAAGCCCATCGCGATCGGCGAAGTCGGCCTCGACCACAAAGAAGTTACCGACGAGGAAGAGCAAGCCGTAATGGAGGCGCGCTTCCTCGCCTTGGCTCGAACCGCACAAGAACTGAACATACCCCTTATTGTTCACTCCCGAAAAGCAGAAGAGCGATGCATCTCCCTCCTCGAAACAATCAAGGCAAGAAACGTCGTGATGCACTGCTTTTGCGGCAAGAAAAGACTCGTCCAGCGCGTCGCCCACCTAGGCTGGTACTTCTCCATCCCCGCCACCATCGTCCGCTCCGAACACTTCCAAAACATTGCCCGATCAACCCCCCTCACCCGCCTCCTCACCGAAACGGACAGCCCCTACCTCTCCCCAACAAGAGATCGAAACGAACCAGCAAACGTCATCCACGCCGTGCACGCCATCGCGGCCATCAAAGACCTCACTCCTGAAGAAACCGCAAACCACCTCTTCATGAACTTCCAGCGCGTCTTCCTCTCCAAGCCATAAACAAAAAGCGAAACCGACAAGTATAAAAACAAAGAGGAGCAAGAAGGCCCTTGAAGAAGCTCCTTTCAACCCTTCCTTATGCAAATCACCATCGACACCAAGAAAGACTCGCCCGACGAGATACGCAAGGCCATCGCGTTTCTCGAGCACGTCATCGCAAACCAATCAGGAAGAGCAACAAGCCAAACCTCCAACATCTTCACCAACGACGCCGCACCAAGCCTAACCACCACGGCCTCTCAAGACGGAGCCCAGCAAGGCAGCATCTTCGGCATCTTCGACAACGAAGAATCCTCTTCTCAAGAGAACGACAAAGACGACACGCCACAAGTCATCCCGTACTAAGCAAACACGTCAAAGACGCTCAACGCTTCTTTACAACAACACCATCCCCGGTCACGTACACCAGCGTTGAAGGACTTCCCTGCAAAGGACCATCATACACCACCACATCAACACCCTTCTTCAACGCAGGATGCAAATCCTCCAACGCCACCATGACATCCCCCCCTGTCGGGTTTGCACTCGTCGTCACCACCGGAACGCCAAGCGAGGAGACAACGCTCGAAAACCAGCTATCAGGGATTCGCACGCCCAACGTGTCCAGCCCCATCGTCACGTTCCACGCAACAGCCCTTTCCGATCCTTCCTTGAGCCGCAAAATGAGCGTGTAAGGACCTGGAAGCTTCTGAAGCCACTCCTCCGCTTCCTTCGTAACAACACAATGCTCCTCAACCCACGCCCTGCTCGGCACAATCACAGAAAACGGGCGGGTGTGCTGCATCTTCACATTCCTCAACTTAGCAACCAATCCTTCATCTTGAGCAACACAGCCAAGCCCGTACACCGTGTCCGTCGGGTACACGAATAACGACTGAGAAAGCACACGAAGCATACGCTCCTCACCGAGCAAGACCTCCTCCTTACTCACCACCCTCATACGTTGGGGGAAACACCCGCCCCATTCAAAAAACTTTCCCTCCCTCTTCTTCAGACAACGAAAAAAGAAAAAAAATACATCATCGCGACCACAAGAACCGCTCAAACTCCTCGCGCTCCTCCTCAAGAAGAAGACCGTGCCGCTCAAGTGCGAGCACGATACCCGCAACACGCTCCTCCGCAATCATACGCTCACCCTCCGCAGGCCCAACGTAACGGCACGTACCTGCTCAAAACAAAGCTGTTCAATATACTTTTCATCCATGGAACATCACCTCCGGCGTCGTACCCCTCACAAAGAACTCGCTCTTTTAATACGTGGCGAGGCCCTGACCAGTGAGGCCAGTGGCCAAGTCTTAAGGAAGAGCAACCGAGGCGGAACCGTTAGCAAGGGCGAAGCCAAAAAATCCGAAAGTGAGCAGGCGAGCATCTTAGGGATTCTTTTCACATCTTGAGAGTAGCAAAACAAACGAAAAATTTATAAAAATTCTTTAATTACCAAGACACATGACAATCAAAAAAACACTAACAAGTATTGTTTCGGCTGCAAAACGAGCTTGTGAAGCACATTTCAATCGCCAATATCACCTAGAAGGAACAGTAATAAAAGCAAGCGGAACAGCCGTCAATATTGTAAAACCAAGCAGATCTTCTTTTGAAAACTTAAGCGTAAACTCTGGCAAACCAAATTATATTCTTACTGTCGAAACAGACCAAGGAACGTATGTAATGGGTGTTGAGGACAGGGCGTACAAAC
>RFJU01000029.1 GCA_003694805.1 Candidatus Woesearchaeota archaeon
GCTTCGAAAGTGAATGAAAAGATTGAGAAATATGCTGATACGTTTGTTCTGTGCAAGGAGTGCGGGAAGCCTGAGACGAAGCTGAGCAAAGAAGCGAGCGTGATTATCATGACGTGCCAGGCGTGCGGGGCTAAGCACTCTATTCGGTCAAAAATTTAAGCAAGACAGCGTTTTTGTTCGCGGCGCTTCAATGTTCTTCTTGGCGGGTGCTGGCTTGCACGTCCCTTGCGTTGTCGTTTTGCTCTCCAGGTGTTTGAGCTTCTGCACGCCTTTTCGGCTGGGTTGTGTTGCTCGAAAGCACCGATAGGGGTTTGTCGGTTTGTCTTTAGGAGCCGGTGTTTGGAAAGAGAGGGAGGAGTACTTGGAGAAAGATAAAGCAGAGGAAGATTATCCAGAGAGCGGCGCGTCCGGCCGTTGTTTTGACGATGCGAATGTGCGCAGTCACAACTCCTCCTAGAAAGAGTAGATTCCAGAAGATCGTGATGAAAAAGAACAGTGATGGTGAAGGAGGGTTTTGTAAGATGACGAGTGAGGCGAGTTGTAAGACGAGGAAGGTGATGATGAGCGATACAAGGTTGGCTCCTGCTGCGAGGAGGGTTCCTTCGTAGATTGCGTCGAAAAGATTTGTTCGCCGTGCTGCTGGGTTGGCGTGTGCCTTGGAAGGTTTGCGGTGTTTTCGGGATTGCATGTTTTTCTTGGGAGGGCACCTCTATTTAAGTGTTGTGAAATTGTCGGCGTTCCGGTGAGCTAGCTTTGTGAGGTGGGCGAGGTTTTGGTGTGGACTGGTGTGGACAAGTGGTTTGGAAGAGAAAGCGGCCTTGCGAAGAGGTTTTTTAGGAAAAGAACGTGCCGAGGCCTTCTTGTTTTTCGGCGTCTTTGCCGAAGTTTTCTTCGACCATGCGCCGGACGATGTCCATGTTTTCTTTGAGGTATGCGGGGACGTCGTAGTCGCGGGCGAGTTTAAGCGCAGGTTCGAGGTACTTGATGATGCTGCCCTCGCTGATGGTGAAGACGAGCTTGCCGCCGCATACGGTGCAAGCGCCCTTAAGGGGTGGTCGGCGAAATTTTTCGTTGCAGTCGACGCAGCGAATTTCTTGCTGGCTGAATTTTCGGAGGTTTCCGCGAATGTCGCGGATGAAGTGTTTTTCTATGACGAGGCGCGCCACGTCTGCTTCGTCGACGGCGCGTATTTTGCGGGCAAGGTTCATTTGCCCGTCTAATTTTTCTTGCATGCTGGGGAGGGTTTTGTATGCTGAGCAGAGCACGCCGGCATTGATATTGGTCGTGTCGTGGGTAAAGCCAATGCCTTCGAACTGGGCTGGCGTGTTGAGTGTGTCCGCGATGAGTTCTATTTTGACGTCCCATGGTTTTTTGAATGCGCGTGCTGCTTTGTAGAGTTCGAGGGGGTAGCGCCACGCGCGGTCAAGGTTGAAGACCATGTCGTCAACTTCTGAAGGGTTGAGAAGGTAGGTGAGGACGAGGGGGGCGTCCATGCTGCTGCCTCTGCTTTCAGGAAGGTAGAGTTTGCTGAAGTTTAAAAATCCGTCCATGAGGAGGAAGATGCAGCTCTCGTCACCGTCAGCATCTCGACGCATTGCTGCGTGGAAGAAGGGGTGGGCGAGGAAGGTTTGGGTTTTGCTAAATCCGATAATTCTTCCAAGAATGGCCGCGCTGGTGTGGGGTGCGAGGCCGAGGATGAGTTCTCCTACGAGGTCTTTTTTCGAGGTGAGGTTGTAGTAGGGTTTGAGGTGGTAGAGGTAGCGGAGTTCGTCGTCGATGAACTTGCTCGTTCGAAAGAGTATTTCGTCCGCGCCTTCTTCTGGGCTGTGGGGGCAGCAAGGGATGATGATGTCTTGAGGGAGGAGTTCGAGGGTTTGTGTGGGGGATGTGAGTGGTTGGTGGTGGATGTCGTGAGTGTAGCCGAGTTCTTTGAGTGTTTGTAGTGGTGTTCCTATTTCTTCAGGTTTGAAGTGGGTAATGGCGATTTCGCTGCAGTCGTAGCGGGTGGTGCCGTCTTTGTTGACGGCTATGTTGTGTTTGGCGCGCAGAATCGCCTTGGCGAGGTGTTCTGGTATGTGTCTTTTGTTTGTGGTGCCTCGTACGCCTTTGATGAGGTCTGGGTAAATTTTTGTTTTGAGTTTATTGAGGGTGGATGAAAAGACGTCTTTGATGGGGATGCTTCGTTTAAGGGGGACGCGTTCTCCTGCTTCGATGGGTGCTTTGCTTCGTTCTTCTACGTTGGTGCCGTCGCAGAGGTGGCATCGGCGAAAGAGTGTTTGTGCCTGGCAATCGTGGCAGTAGAAGTCTGCAAATTGTGAGGAGATGTATCCTGCTGTGAGTGCGCTTTGAATGCTGCGCAATCGGCCTCCTTGGTTGCCGACGGGGAAGAGGCCGTGAGGCTGGCCGGTCATTTTTCTCATTTTTGCTTTTTCTGGCCGGCCCATCCGTGCGCCTATGAAGGTTCC
>RFJU01000030.1 GCA_003694805.1 Candidatus Woesearchaeota archaeon
CTCCTTTTCTTTTTCGTTCCTTGCCGATGTTCCTTTTTCTTTTCTGGCGTTGGCAACGTCTTTTTTTTTTAGACGCCCCAAACGGGGTTGTGCTCGCGCATGATGTGTGCGATTTCCTTGAGCGCTCCTTTCTCGTCGCTCGTGAGGAATTTCACGAGGGACTTTAGTTTTCGGAATTCTTCTTCTGAGAGGTAGGAGTAGAGGATGTCTCCTTCTCCGACGTGCTTGCCGGCAATGATGCCCGGCAGGCTGATGGCGAGTTGCGTCCCTCTTGGTGCGCTGTTCACGTTTTCTTTTTCTTTTTGCATGCTCTTGACTGTTGCGAGTGGCGTTCCTGCTTTGGTGAGCGTCATGCCGGACGTGAGTGTTCCGGCGAGAACTTCGACGCCGACAATGGCAGGGTTGCTTTGGCGGAAGATGCAGTTGGGAAGGATTTCTAGTTTGCAAGGCCGCGTCACGTTTTGCAGCTCTTTTGCTCTGATGGCGTCTTGGGCTTTGGCTTGCCACTCTTCGAAGCGTTCGATGAGCTTGTAGATGATGGTGTCGGTGATGACGGTTACGTTGCTGGGTGTTCTTGGTTGGGGGAGATTGAATCCGAGGATGACAGCCGTGAGCGGATCTTTTTCTGCGTTGCTTTCTGCGTCTGCAATGTCTTTTTTGGTGATGGGTCCAACGCTTGCTTTGCGTATAGGGATGTTGCGTTCGCGCAGAAGATGGGCGAGGGCTTCGAGGCTGCCGAGGGTGTCTGCTTTGATGACGATGCCTTTCTTGTCGGTGGTGATGATTGACGTTTTGATTTCTTCTTGGATGGCTCTTTTGACTTCTTCCACGTCTTCTGCTTTGCAGGTTCTAAGAGGCGCCCCCGCCATTGCGTTTTCAAGGCCTGGAGCAACGATCTTAACCCCTGTTGCGGCGACGGCTTGTTGTATCGGGGTGAAGGGTGATTTTTTGTCGCGCATTTCTGCGAGGGGTGCTGGCTCGAGGAGGCTTCGAACTTTGGTGACGATCGGCTCTTGGAGGCCGCCGAGGATGAGCGTGTCGCCGACAGTGATGGTTCCGTCGTAGATGATGACATCAATGGTTGTTCCCAGTCCTTTGTCTTCTTTGA
>RFJU01000031.1 GCA_003694805.1 Candidatus Woesearchaeota archaeon
CAATAAAGTATATAAATAATCAATATCAATAGCTACTTTAGTATAGAAAAGTCTATACTCGATGACGGGGACGACGCCCACACATCCAAGAAAAAGCGAAGGGCGCAGGGAACCACACAGCATGAAACGCGTCAACATCGGACTGAAAGACAACGTCCACAAAAAAGCGAAAATCATCGCAGTTCTCAAAGGGAAAACACTCAACACCTACCTTGAAGAAGCCATAGAAAAAGCACTCAAAGAAGACCAGCACCTTCTCGGCGCAATACGGGGTGATGAACTATGAACCCACAGCCATCACCTCCCAACAACTGCCGAGCCCAAAACACCGCCACCCTCAAAACCCTCCTCTTCATCATTCTCAGCCTGGCAATAGCAAACCCAACCATTGCTCTCACCCTCACCATCACCGCACCTTCACAAGTACTAGAAGGAGACCAACTCACCCTCGCCTTCACCTCAACACCCCCCGCCCAAAACTATGCCATCTACAAAGACGGAACGCTCGTTAGCACAAACACAACCTACACGTGGCAAACAAACTACTCCTCAGCAGGAGAATACCTCTTCCTCTTCAACGCAACAAACCCGAACGAAACCAAACAAGAAAGCAGAGTCGTCAAAATCGTCGACAACCCCCTCACCCTCACCCTCAACTCACCCCCAGAAACCAAGACAAACGCCGACCACATCTTCATCGACGCCACTACATCCCGCCCAGTCACATCCTGCACCTACCAACTCGGCGTCCAATCAGGCCAACTCGACAGCCAAGGAACACACCACACTAAGACCATCGGCGTCTTCGAAGGAATCCAAACCCTCACCGTCACATGCAACGACGAATACGACACTGCCCAAGCCGAACGCACCTTCATCATCGACAAAACACCCCCGACCATCACAACCATCACTCCCGCAAGCAACCAAGAAATAACCTCAAACTACGCAACCCTCGCCGCCACGACAGATGAAGTCGCGACGTGCAAGTACGGCACGCTGAACGCTCCCTACGACAACCTCCCCTCAACCTTTGCCATCACCGGCTCTCTCAACCACCAAACACCCCTCGACAACCTCGCCCAAGGAGGCCACACCTTCTTCATTGCATGCAAAGACGCAGCAGGCAACCCCTCAACCACCACAGAACGATTCTTCCGCGTTAACACACCACCATCAGCGAGCATCACCATCGACGGAGAAGAACCCCTCCGCCAAGGACGCTACCGCGTCCGCCTTCAAGCAAGTGAAGACCTCGCACAAACACCAAGCCTCACCTACCACTTCGAAGACGACCCCAAACCCATCGAAGTCGCACTCACCGGAGAAGACGCAAACTGGGAAGGATACATCATCATCGACAAGCAAACAACAGACAACATAGGAAGCTTCACCTTCCGCGGCATCGACAACACAGGACTGGAAGGAACACACATCACCTCAGGAAAACTATTCCTCGTGGACACAAAACAACCAGGCAAGATTCTGAGCTTCACCGCCCAAAACAAGAGCAACTATATCGAACTCAAATGGGTCTACGACGGCGAATCCCCACAAGCATTCCACATCTTCCGCTCACCAACCCCAGGAGTTGACTACATAGACAAATACGCAGAAGTAACACCCCGCAACTCGACAGAGGACGGCCTCATTTATGAAACGTACAGGGACTACGCCGTCAAAGACGCCGTCACCTACTACTACCGCATCGCCGCTCTCGACGAAGCAAACAACATAGGCGAACTCTCAGAAGAACAATCCGCTTCGGCCGTCATTGCAGAAGCGCAAGCGGCAGAAGAACGCATCTCCCCCGTTTTCGAAGTCATCCTTGACAAAGAAGTCAGAAGCGTTGAACGCTCCCTTGCAGACGTCGAATCAGCAATACTCTCCCTCCAAACGGAAAAAAGCCCGGGCGCCGCCCAACTTGTCAACGACCTCGACCTCCTCACCCCGCCCAAGGCCGCAAAGGCGCGCCTCGAATCTCTCAGGGAAAAACTCCTCAACTCCAAAACCCTCGCCCTTGATAAACAAGCATTTGACACCCTCATCACACAAGCAAGACAAGAGCGAGAATCCGCCCTCCAAGACATCGTCGACGACATCACCATAGAGAGCCGCGGCGACTACATCCAAGCACTCGACTCGTTCCAACTCCAAGAAGGCATCGCGGCATTCAAGAAAGGAACACCCATTCCTCAAGAGTTCGAAGAAGAATTTATCAGAAACGCCAAAGCACTCCAAGAACGAACATCCATCCAAGCCACCATCGTCTCAGGAACCCTGCGCTACCTCGACGGCACAAAAAAACCCATCACCCTCATCAAAAAAACACTCACGAGCTCAGAAGCCATACCCAAAGGCTACCTTATTGAATCCATACCAAAAAACCTCGCCCAAACAACAGATCAAATAACGTTCTTCACACCCCCGACCATCATAGAAAAAGATCCCATCGTGCAGTACAACATCGCAGACCTCCAAACCAAGACCATCACGTACACCCTCCCCCGACTCGCAACACTCCCCGAAGCACGAGCGACGAGAACCTACGTCCTCCCCGCGCCCAGCAAGCAAACAAAACAGGAAGGAGAAATCAACCAAGAAACACCCACCGGCGCTGCAACCTTCACGAGCAAAGAAAAACCGCGGTGGACGAACTACCTCATTCTCATCCTCGGCGGCGCAGCAGTAGCCATTCTCCTCATCTATTACCTTTTCTTCCCAGGACAAGACCCGCAACTATCAGACCCGTTCAAAACACCCCCGCCAGGCACTACCATCCTACCTACAAAAAGAGCACACCAACAAAACCACTTTCACCAAACATCTCCCCTCGCGCCCGCCCGTCAGGGAGCAACACCAAACCAAACAAGCCAGGCAAAACCGCCCGCTACGACAAACCTCAAACCGCGCAACCTAACCACAACGCTTCCAGGGGAAATCCTCACCAAGCTGAATGCAGCAACGCATCTTATCAACCAAAACATGGTGGACCAAGCAGTGGCGGCGTACAAAGAACTGCTTGCCATAAACTACGCAACAATCCCCCAACAACTGAGACGCCACATCAAAGGAAGACTCGAAGAACTCTACAACAAAATACAACTCGCAACAGCTATCAAGAAGGGACATGCCTACCTGGGCAAACAAGACTTCCTCAACCTCTCCAGAACAATAGAAGAAATAAAGCAACTCGCGCAAACAATCCCCAAGGAGAATACATACCTCACATCCCACGCAGAAGCAAGCTACACCTACTTCAACGAACAACTCTTCAACGCCCGCCTCGTCAGTGAAACAAAGCCGACCATGGCAGCGCAGAAGGGAAAGACATAAAGAAGAGAACAACAAAAACCATCCACAAACTATCTACAAATACCAAAAAAGAAAATACCAAAAAAAGAAAGCAGAACACCAAACAAGGACGGCAAACCTCTCCACCATGGCAGCCTCACCAAAAAACAACACAAAAAAACAAAAGGCGAGACCGCAGCGCAGCCCCTTCGCTTCCCTCTCACTCCCATTCACGATAGGTATTGCCATCGCTGCCTTCCTCCTCTTCGCACAAGCAACAAGTGCTGTTGTCATCGGCGTCAACACAGGGACGCTCACGTACACGAACGTGCTCCGAGGAGGAT
Source organism: Candidatus Woesearchaeota archaeon (assembly GCA_003694805.1). Lineage (NCBI taxonomy): Archaea > Nanobdellati > Candidatus Woesearchaeota > Candidatus Woesearchaeota archaeon. Next base: position 3,639 of record RFJU01000031.1, read on the forward strand.
ATGCAGAAGCAGAAGCGGTCATCTCAACAGACTCCCCAACCCCCGTCCCCATCGTCCTCGAACCCTACGGCGACATCAAAGACTGGATACGATACGAAATTGATGAAGAGCCAACCACGTCATCAAACAAACCACTGAAAGTACGCATCATAGTCGAACCGCCCCTTGACACCCCGAACGGAGAATACACCGGCAATGTACGCATCCTCACCGGAGAACTCTTCACCGTCACGAACCGTCAAGGAACCATGGGAAGCCAAGTCAAGGCAGCCCTCAGCATCCGAATCAAAGTAACCGTGACAGGAACACAAATCACCGCGTGCCAAGCGGCAGGATTCAAAATCCTGACAGCGGAGGAAGACAGCCCCCTCAACATCCTCTTCCAAATCACCAACAAAGGCAACGTGCGCATCCAACCCAAACTCTCCATCACGGCGCTGGACCAATTCCGAGAAAAAACCCTCGGCACGTACACCCTCAACACGCCAGAAGAACTGCTCCCCACCACGACGAGACGCTTTCAAGAAACCATTCCGCACAGTCTCCCGCCAGGGCAGTACTGGGCCGAAATTGACGTCCCGCTTTGCGGCGACAGCGGCATCGTCACCTTTGACGTTGTTGAGCGAGGCGGCGTCGCCGACCAAGGCGTGCTCGAACGTATTGACGCACAGAGCTGGGCGAATACGGGAGACATCATTCCCATCACTGCCGTGTTTCGCAATGTTGGCGAGCGCGTCGTCACTGCCAAATTCAAAGGAGCAATCCTCAACGAGGATGGCGACATTGTCAAAGTCATCGACACAGACCTCTACAGCGTCCCCCCCGGCCAAGTCGCAACCATTGAAACCTTCTTCAACCCACAGGTTGGAGGCCAATACATCGTCAGGGGCCACGTCCTCTACAACAACAAGCTCAGCTACGAGCGAGAGTTCATCCTCAACGTCAACGGCGCCCCTCTTGCCACC
>RFJU01000032.1 GCA_003694805.1 Candidatus Woesearchaeota archaeon
CCGCAAAAGTAAGTGCTCACTAGTAACAACAATTAAAAAATACAAAGAAAAACCAAAAACGAAACATAAAAACTAAAACTAAGCGTGAGAGGTAAACAATGGTAAAACAAAGAAACCAAACACAAAAAGAAGATACAACATTAGAATGGACAAAGATCGTCCTGCTCGTTATTCAGGCAATCCTGCTCTTCGCCCTTGTTTTGCAGGTGCGAAGCCTTGGCGGAATTGCAACAGCACCAACCAACGCTGAATCAGAAGGAAACACGCAAGTCCAAGCGCCACCAACCCAAACACCGCCGACGCAGCCTCAGCCGGGAGGAGAAGTCGACCTCAAAGCACTCATGGACGACGACCCCGTCAAGGGAAATCCTGACGCTCCAGTAACAATCGTTGAGTTCAGCGATTACCAATGCCCCTTCTGCGGAAGGCATTTCCAGCAAACCTACCCTCAACTCGTAAAGGACTACATCGACACTGGAAAAGTTAAGCTCGTCTACCGCGACTTCCCACTCTCCTTCCATCCTGAAGCGCAAAAAGCTGCTGAGGCGGCAGAGTGCGCAGGAGAGCAGGGCAAATACTGGGAGATGCATGATAAACTCTTCCAAAACCAGCAAAGCTTGGGCGTGGCCAATTACAAGAAGTGGGCGCGCGAACTCGGCCTTGACGGCTCAAAATTCGACACCTGCCTTGATTCAGGAAAAATGGCCAACGAGGTCAAAAAAGACATGGCAGACGGGCAGGCAGCAGGTGTTCGCGGCACACCCAGCTTCTTCATTAACGGGCGGCCTGTACGAGGAGCCCAGCCGTTCAGCGTCTTCCAAGGCATTATTGAAGACGAGCTGGCTAAACAATAAGCGTTTAGGAAAACACGCCGCAATTATTTTTTCAATTCTTTTTCTTCTTGTTTCCTTTTTTCTCTGCACAATGAAGCACTGACCAGCCCGCCCCATCGCCGGTTAAGTGACTCCCCTCCAGACCTTCTTTTCACTCTTGAAGTCAACCACTAGGAGCTTGCAACAAACCCTCTGCGCTCGTGTTTTGTCGGATCAACAACATAGACAAAGATGGATTTTTCTCCTGCATCAATCCTCTGACAACTCACCGAGCCAAACACTGCCAAGCGCTTGCGAAGCTGGCGGGGAATAAGAAAGTACTTCGTCGCCTCATTACGACCCCTGAGCGAAACCCTGCTTGGCGTTGCAGCAACCCGCTCCGAAAAAAGGTAGACGTCGTTGAGTTCCCCTTTGAGCTGGCGAAACTCGTCTTGATTGAGCAACACCTCAACAATCACAGTATTGTCCTTCGGGCTTTTTCTCCGAGAACCAATTATTGAACCCATACTCACTCACCCCCTTCTTTTCCTTTCGGATAACTAGCCACACCTTTTTATCCGAAAAAGAGAAAAAATAACCATCTTTAAAATTTATCTACATAAAATAAATAAAATAACCACATATGTATTTTTATTTTTAAGTATGTAACGAAATGTATAAATAAACACCATGCAACGCACAGTCCATAACAACGTACACCATAAACACGAAACAAGCACAACCACCACAACCACCATGAAACGCAAAGTAGTCCAACACGGCCCCGGCACGCTCACCATCTCACTCCCATCAACCTGGGCCAAGCAACACAACATCAAAAAAGGCGATGAAGTCATCCTCGAGCCGAGAACAGAAGGACTGCTCGTCCACACCCCACGAGGAAGGCAATTCGAGAAGAAAACGCTCGATATTCGAGGACTCAACCGCATCGCAGCCAGAAGCTTCGCCGCACTCTACAAAGCAGGCTACGACGAAATAACCCTCCTCTACGAAAACGCTGACGAACTGCAACGCATCCAAAAGACCATTAACAACGAATGCACCGGATACGAAGTAATCAGCGAAACAGACAACACCATAGAAATCAAACAAATCAGCTCCCTCTCTTCAGAAGATTTCAACATCCTCCTTCGCAGAATCTTCTTCTTCCTCACAACTGTCACTGAAGAAACAAGCGCCGCAGCAACCAACCACAACAAGAACGCATACGAGAAAAACATCCTCAGAGACCAACACATAAACAAACTCGCCAACTTCTGCAGACGCATTGTGAACAAGCACGGCCAAACGAACTACAAAAGCGACCCGGCACTCTACACCCTCATAGAAGAACTCGAGAAACTAGGCGACCTCTACCTCAACTTCAACAAAGCCCTTCTTAAAAGAACAACACCCCCCACCAAAGAACTCATCGAAACCCTCAAAGAAACAAACAAAATCTTTCAAACATTCAAAAACGTATGCTTCCAATACTCGCTGAACAAACTCGACCAGCTCCTCAGCCAGTGCTTCTCCTTTCTCGACACGAAAACCGCAGCCCTCACCCGCCTACCCCGAGAAGACATCATCCCCACACACATCCTCCTCAACACCGTGCAAAAAATCGCAGACCTCAACGGCATCATCCTCTTGCTCAACGCCTAAAACCTAACACAGAACAAAAACTGCTCTAAGACACACCCCTCGAAAGAACGGCAAGGGGAAGCTCCTCAAGCGGCTGCTCTGAAAGGAACACCCCGACATCGCCCAAAACCCTTTGAACATCTCTCTGCTGCAGCAACAACCTCAGCATCCGGCGAAACCGCATCTGCCGCTCTCGTTCAAGCACAACCCACTCCTGACGCGGAACCTGACGCTCATTCAGCAACGAACTCCCCACCCGCCACAGCAGACAAGATACGAGGCCCGCAACGCCCCCATCGTGCAAAGACGCTTCCTTTTCCAAAAGCCCCCGTCCAAACGACAAAGCACGCTCATCTTCTTCAACACCGACTCCACAACCCAGCCAATACGGCTCAACAACACTCTCTGCCAAGACAAACCCTTCCGGGACCACATGCATCAAGCGATCAACGTCCACGAGCAAGAACTGCCAGGACGGCAACTGAAGCAACGCCTCAAGACCGCCAGACAAGCCCTGCACGACCGTGTTCGGCCCTGTCTGATCAACGTGCGGAACATACGCATACCGCTCAAGCCCTAAACACAGCTTTTGCACTGCCGACCCCAGCGAAGCCTCAAGCGCATCACCCCCATCAAACTTCCGAAGCAACAACGATAAACTATCCTTAACCTTCCTCTCAAGCGATTTCTTTTCCACAAGGCGCGCGTTCTTCTCCACACTCCCCCGTGAAGCAAGGGCCTGCAACGCTACACGCTCATACATCCCCAACCGTTGCTCTACGTAGGAAGAAAGCGCCTTTGCATTCCGCAGCAATGACCCTTGCAAAAAACATCGCAACGCTTCACGATCTTTTTGAGAATACGATGCAGCAAGAGGAGAGAGCTGGTACGATACATTCAGACCCTCCCTCAGCGACCAAAAACACGACGTTGCTGCAGAAGGACTCAGCCGGGGCAACGGCCAGGAATATCGCCCAATCACAACTTCCTGTTCCTCCCTCCACGCAGCATCAACGTCTTCTGAGAGCGCGTGCATAAACCACACTTTTGCAACGTCAGTAACGCCCTCCTTAAAATACTCCTTCGTGATCGGCTTGCCAAGCGCGGCGAGCCGCTCCTCCACCTCCCGCCCAAAAGAAGAAATCCTCGTCGTCTTCCGCACATTCCAATACTCAAGCGAAAGACGCTGAGACTGCCCCACACGCCCAACAGCACGCTCCCGGAACGCATCTGCCTGCTCGCAATCACGCCAAAACTCCTGAGAAAACACCTCCCGCTCAGAATAGGCACGCACCAAGTACTTCATTGCAGTTTGGAAAAAATCACTCACCTTAGAAATTGACGTTTCTCGAACAAACCGCTGTTCCAAAAATCCAGAATCAACGATTGCATCGACAAATCTTGATGACACCACTTTCTCAGTTTCGGACAACTTTTCCAATACTTTTCACCGCTAAAACCCCGTCGAGTATTTAGTTTTTCCCCTTTTGAACCCGTTTGAGGAGGTGATGCACCATGTATAAAACAGTGTTATTGTTAGGTCTTGTCCTGCTCGGGACCCTCTTGATTGGAACCGCGTTTGCAGACGAGGGGTACACGTTTGTGAGCCCAGAGGCGGAAGCGTGCTTTTATTCAGGCAACTTTCCTTCGTGCTGGCTCCCTGAGTACCAGACACCCCCCTGCACTCCGGAAATCGACCCTCAATGCGGGTAAGCTGGCTTAGCAACTCCCCCGCATTGAAGCAATTCTTCACTCTTTCTTTTTTTTCATTCCTTACTTCTTCAATGCCGCTCCAAGACGAGAAAGCACCCGTAACAAGTACACGTCCGCTTCGAGCACGCCTCCGGTATGCAAAGCAGGAGTGTTCAAAAAACCCACTCCTCTCCCGAGAACCCCGAACGCTCCCTGCCCGTCCCAGAAGCGAAGCGGCGAAGCATCATTAAAGCGAACATGGCGCACATACTTCTGCGCAGCGTCGCCAAACCCGGGGTCGCCAAGAACATCCAGCGCGTGCACATAACCCCCGTGCGCGACGTAGTCCGGCCATTCCAGCCACGTTCCACGCACCAACCCCCTATCAACACTTCCACGAAGCAAACCCCCCGAAGCGTGCGCAGCCTCGCCTAGCCCTTCTGCAATGGAAATTGCAGCGTCCCGAAACTGCACAACAGACGAATCAACTACGCCCCTTCCCAGCAAACCCTCCGCCTCTTCCCTGAATTGTTCTAACACGAGAAGACGATACGCCAAGCCCTGCAGAACAAAAGATGCATCCCGCGAAACAAACACCCTCCTTCCTTGAACGGCATATTTTTTCCTCTCTAACACTGCATCCTTTGCCAGCGTTGCAGCATGATACACGACCGGCCTTCCTTGCTCTTGCGCAACCAACGCATCAAGCGTTCGCCTTCCGCTCTCTACCAACACCTCATAAAATTGCTCCTTTGCCACGGGCCGCTCAATAACCTTCTTCACCTTCTGGTCAAGAGCAGCAACCGCCCCGCCATACCGCTCTTGCACCATACGCTCCCCCCACGGGTTGAGCACCCCCTCTGCATGCCCACAAAGCCAGGCAGAACAAAGAAAAGGAACGACATATCCCTCCACATCTGCAGACACCTCGGCAGGAACCGGCGCAGACCCCATTTTTTGAAACGTGCCCGAGACCTCATCAAATTGGCGCAACGCAATACCCGCAGCAAAGGCGGCCCGAAGCCCCTGCTCTTCTTCACGCTCCCTCTGCAAAACACCCAACGCTTCTCCTGTAAACACGTGGCGAAACCGAGAAACAGCATACACCTCCAAATCAGAAAACTTCCCTGTCAAGTGCAAATCAACCAAGGAAGCTCCCTCTCTCCACCACGACAGGTACTCCTCGCTCTTGCTCGCACCCCCCCGAAGCGACGAGAGATGTGACAAGATGAGCAACGATTCCAAAAAACCACCACTCGCAAGACTATCCCCTCCAAGCAAGATCACCCGCTCCTGAAACGCTCCTAAAGGAAACACCATCCCTTGATGCGATGTGCGCATTGCTTGCTGATAGTGAACCACGTTGTTCTCACAAAACAATTCGTCAATCCGCTCAAGAAACACGCGAGATCGCTCGCCCTGAACCAACCCATCAACAAAACCCTGTTCCTCCGCAAGCCTTTTCGCTAGTCTGTGAGGATCCTTTCTCACCCGGTACCACGCCTCCACGCCGACGCCCGCCGCGCCTACCACAGCCAGCAAGCCACCCCCAGCAATGCCAATTTTCTTTAACGCCTCTCGTCGCGCCATCCTCTTAACGGCCTCCTCCCCGTGCCGGTACTCCCACGCCTTGCGGCACCCTTCATGACGCAGGAGAGCACCCTCATTTCCCTTCAGCGCCTCCTCAAACAAGACAGCCAGCTCCCTCGCGTCCGTACACACACTGTACTCCTCATCCGTCGCGTACACGACAACGTACTTCAGCGCTTCTGGAAGCCCTCGCTCTCGCAACACCTCCCCATACACCTCATCACTCCACCTCCGAAACGCGGATCGGTCCCGCAAAACTGTTTCCCCAATACCTTCAGGCATGAGCTTCGCACCAAGCGCCCATTTCGCCAGCATCCTCCCCCAAGAAACAATATCAATTGCTTCACGATGCGTAATCGTATGAAACCCTCCCTCCCCATACAAAAACGCCCGGTAGAGTGCGTCGCACATAAACTCCAATGAGCCAATTGCCACGTAGCTCTTCGCAACCAACGCCTGCGTTACTGAACGATCTTCCTGGCTCACAACTCGCTCTTCTAGACTCGGCTCCTTCCTTCGCAGCAAATCAAAATCACCCAAGGCCAAGCGCTTCACCGAGGCAACACTCCCTGCCACGCCAGAACCGTCCTGCTCGATTTCCAATAACACGTTGGCATCCTTCACATCGCTATGAAGAAACCCCGCATCATGCACTTGTGCAATGGCTTCAAGCACTCCAGAAAACACGCTGCCAAGAAATGCACGACCCTCCCGCAACGGCTCCTGAGAAGGACACGCACTCAACGTTGTAGGGTAATAATCCATGAACATCCCCAGCCGTTGCGACCCTTCATCCAACGCGTAAGCCCAAGGCACCGCCAAGACATCACTCGCCACTACTGACGGCAAGCTTGCGAATTCAAGCTCGCGAGCGAGCTGATCCGCAACAGGAAATCCTGGATACTTCTCCGCCCAGGACCCGATATCAACAATCTTGAGCGAAACCGGCGCAGAAACCTCCACTCCTTGCTTTCCAGCCACGCTCCTCCTAACCACCTCAGCAAGGCCGTCCTCCAAAACATACACCAGTCCCTGCGCCCCTTTCGCGTGAAACATTCCCTGCTCAACCGCACTTTGCAGCAACGCCTCCGGCAACCGCACAGGAGGCGCAGGCAAACGCTCTAAAGCGCGCTTGAGCTTTGAAAACTCCCCCTTCACCACCAAGCCTTGCCTTTTTTCCTGCATTCTCCCGTTGTTCAAGTCAGCACAGTCATCCCCCAATCAAAAGAGCAAAGGAGCGCATCCATCCCGGTGTCTCTCGCTTAAAAAAAAAAACTTTCAAAAAGAAGGTGCACTAGCCTGCTCTTCCTCGCTATCACCATTGCTTCTGCACCTCTACTCCTTCCCGTCATCATCGACCGTGAAGAGATGATTATCTTTCACCACAAAACAACCCAAGCGGGCGCCGGCATCCAGCCAGCCGTGAGCATAATTAACCGCTGCGAACGCCAAGAGTTTTTTTCCTTTCTTGCTGAAAAACTCGGCATCGGCAACGTAGCGCTTCGCCATATCCAGTACCACATCAGCACCCGCTCCCTTGGGGGCGCGCCGCGCTACTGCCAGCGCCTCCTTGGTTATTGAAACATAGCGCGAGAGCAGCTCCTCCGAAAGCAGCCTTCCCGCCAGGCGCTCTTCACCCTTCCGCATGCCATTTTCTTCGTTTCCCATACTTCTCACGCTCAGGCCATAAGACGCGCACCTCTTTCAACAAAGACGCGTGCACTGCAGGACTCGCAGCAAGCATCCCCTTCACGCCGAGCTCGCCACTCCTATAATCAATTGCTCTTCCAGACAAATCCGTAAACACCCCCCCTGCCACCCTCACAATCGCTTCGGCAGCACAGGTATCCCACTGGCTAGCGTAGTTCAAAGAAACATACGCATCAACATTCCCCCGAACCACCTCACACGCCTTTAACGTGCTGCCTAACTTGACAATCTTCTCAGCGCCGAGGGTTTCAAGAAACGAAACGAGCTTAGGATGATCGTGCGAACGACTCACCACGAACCGAAGTTTCCCTGTCTCATCTGCCAACTTTCCTTCCCCAAACGAGAGCGTGAACCGCTCATCGTTCTTTTCCTCCCACGCACCCACGCCGTCGACGCCAATAAAGAGCTCCTCTCGAAGAGGCGCATAAATAACCCCCAAAACGGGAACCCCTCCTCTTGAGAGCCCAATATTAATCGTGAACTCATCCCTCCCCGCAACAAGTTCAGCAGTTCCGTCAATAGGATCAACAAACCAGACCTCGTCACTCTCAACCCATCCCTTTGGAGGAGCCGTTTCTTCTGAAACAATCACCGGACGCCCCAATGCACTCACGAGCACGCGATTAATTTCCTTTTCAGCCAAGATATCTGCACGCGTCACCCACGAGCCGTCCTTCTTTCTCCATCGTTCAACCGCGCCCTTCTTGCAAAGCTCACGTACCACTCCCCCCGCTTGCTTCGCCGCGTCAACAGCACTTTGCAACTCTTTCTCGAACATCTCCCCCCTTGAAAAGCAACACCCTTAAAATGCTTTTCCCTCCTCAACCATCCTTGACAAAGCCAACACGCAGAAGCACGAACGAGACGACCCAGCACAACCATTTGCTTTTCTTTCAGGCATGTTCTTTCTGGCACAACACCAGGCACAAGACATAAAAACACCGCACCGTTTTCCATCATGATGATTTCTCTCGCGAGGACTTCTCAAGCGGGTGCTTCTCAAAATCGCAGCGCTCAACCAGGCCCTGCTCGCCATCTTGATTCACGCAGCATGCTCCTTCGGAAGGCAAACACGGCAATCTTCACCCTTCTCCTCCACGCCGCAACCCTCGTCATCGGCGGCCAAGCAGTCATGGGCGGCGTCATGCTCAAGCACAAAGAACATCTCGTCATCGCCGTACGGGAGCAATCAGGACGCATCAAGACGTTGAAAGAAACATTCCCCTCCCTCACCGACCGCTACCCCTTCCTCAAATTACCCTTCCTTCGCGGCGTCATCATCCTTTTTGAAACCCTCATTATCGGGTACAAAAGCCTCCACCTCAGCACCAACATCGCCCTCGGCCAAAACCAAGAAGAGCTAACCAAGAAAGAGCTTGCAATCATCATCATCCTCGCTATCGCGTTCGCACTCTTCCTCTTCAAAGTCCTCCCTCTCGCAGGAGCGACCCTCCTCCAACCACTCTTCGGGCCAAGCAACTTGCTCTTCAACCTCGCAGACGCAGGAATCAAACTTTCCATCTTCATCCTCTACCTCTCCCTGATCGGACTTCTCCCCGACATTCGAGAACTCTTCGCCTACCACGGCGCAGAACATAAAGTCGTTAATTGCTACGAAGCAAGAAAAGCGCTCACCGTGGCCAACGCCAAGAAACAATCAACAAAACAACCACGATGCGGAACCACGTTCATGCTCTTCGTCCTCCTCCTCAGCGCGTTTGTCTACCTCCTCATCCCCCCCTCCCTCGGCTTCAGCCTCAAGCTCGCCCTTCGCATTGCCCTCCTCCCCCTTGTCGCCTCGATTAGCTATGAACTCATCAGGCTGGCAGGGAAGTGCTATCGCCACCCCTGGGCTCGATGGCTCATTGCTCCAGGAATGCTCGTCCAGAAACTCACCACACGGGAGCCAACCGCTAAACAATTAACGGTCGGGCTTCGCGCCCTCACCACCCTCCTCGCGCTCCACGCCAAGCAAACGAAAAAGCAAAGCGCGCGGAACTAACACGTCCTCCTTTATTCCTTCCAGCCGGTTCTTCAACTGGCGAAACTCTTCAGCTTTTGCAATCTTCTTGAAGCGGCTAACCACCGCACCAACGTTTTGGTGCAAGACCTCTAACTCTTGAGAAAACGCACGCAAATCGTCATCAAGATCCTTCACCTCACGATCAACACGCTGCATGCGCAACACAACCGCTTTCTCGTGCGCCTCAACTAACTTTTCTGCCTCGTTCACTTCATCTTCCAAACGAAACAAACGCTCATTAATGCGTATGAGGTATTGTCGAAAATCCTCAAGATCAACTTGCACTGTCCTTCACCTGTCCTGCACCCTCCCTTCCTTAAGCGCCGCACGTGCCAAACAAAAAGGAGGAGTTCGCTCCACTAACACTTCGCCAATGCGTATTTAAAAATCTTCCCCTCCAGCAAAACACCCATTCACAGCGCAACGTATCGTTCACCTGCCGCGTATACCAACACCGCTGCTGCTCCGTCATGCAGCATTTGCCAGCAAGAGCATCAGCGAACAGGAATAAACACGCCGAGGAACACGACCAAAAACTATTTCGATATCATTCAAGAGGTGCAACAAAAAATTTATAAGAAAGATGGCGCACCATTATTTTAAAAAGAGGGGGGAAGTGAGTGGACGATTCTGACCTAACACCACCAGCAGCACCAATTGCTCCCATTGCGGAAAGCAAGCCTCCAAAAAAGGGCTTCTTTGGAAAGCTTTTTGGCAAAAAGAGAGCGGATGATGCTGACACGCAGCCAAACCAACGCCTCGACGATTCCAAGCCCTTGAACGCAAACGCTCCCTCCCCAAAAACACCTTCTTCTCCTGCCGATCAACCCGATGAATCACTCCACCCGCCTTCAGACGAAGCACGAATCGCCACCATTCAAGAACTCCCCGGAGAGGGAGACGCCCAACCTGCAAAAGACACGGCGCCACCCTCGCACGACATAAGCGAGGCCGAGAGAAAACACGAACCCGCAGGCTTCAACACGACAGCTCCGAAAGATTCAGCAGAGCCAGTAACGACTCCGTCGAGAAAAGACGAAGCACACTCAACATTTGAAAAACCTCAAGAAACAACAGAAGAAACAACAGGTGCGACGGAAGAACAGAGCGGAGCACGCCCGCAAGGAGATGAACAACAAACAGCCCAAGAAGAGCAAGAAACCAACCAAAGCACAATTCAAGAACCCCTGCCAGGAGAAGTAGAACCCCTCCCTGAAGAAGCATTGACCGATGAAGAACGAGAACTTCCGCCCGATGAACTTCTCAAAAAAGAAGAAGAGGAGCTCTC
>RFJU01000033.1 GCA_003694805.1 Candidatus Woesearchaeota archaeon
CACCAGCTCCACCAAACGGACTAACCAAATGTATTTTTTTTAGCAACAAAAAAGTACTAACCAATAAAAAGTGTTCTATAATGCAAGCCAAAGATATCGATAACCTTCTCCAAAACAAAGAGAAAGAGTCACACACCAACCTACAACAGGCCCTCAAACCCAACCTCAGGCGTGTTTTCTCCTCTGAGACGCGCTGCTCTCCCATCAGGAGTGAAGAATGATCCAAACATCTTGGCGAAAAAGCCCTCTGATCTTGCTCACCCTCTTCTTATTGACAGGCGGAACAGGCTCATTTCAAGCCTGTAGCTGTGGCGTCCATCCTTCTCGCTTATGCGGAGATGGGACTTGCTCCGCCCCCTCAGAGAACTGCTCCACCTGCCCCCAAGACTGCGCCTGCACCTCTGGCCAAACTTGCCAGAGTGGTCAATGCCTCTCAAAAGAACGTTGTGGAGATGGACGCTGCGCTCTTCCTGAGGACTGTTCTACCTGTCCCCAAGACTGCTCCTGCCCCTCAGGATCGACGTGCCAGGCGCAACAATGCGTGCAGACAAAACCTTGTGGAGACGGGTTTTGCTCCGCCCCCTCAGAGAACTGCTCTACCTGCCCCCAAGACTGCTCCTGCTCCTCAGCTCAAGTGTGTCGCAACGGCCAATGCGTCTCAAAAGTAACTTGCGGAGATGGGACTTGCACTCCTTCCTCCGAAAACTGCTCCACCTGCCCCCAAGACTGTGCCTGTCCCAAAGGCTTTGCGTGCATCCAAAAGAGCTGCAAGCAACAAACAACGCAATGGAAAAAAGAAGTCAAAGTGTTCTTGTTGATCTTCGACCCGTTGATGAAGACAAAGGGCAACCGTAGGCTCAGCCAGGTCAAGGGCTGGAATGATGCAGACCAACTGAGCAAACAAATCGCAGCAGATCTCACAGAAGTCTCTGGAGGCTCAGTCACGTTCAAGATCACGAGGAGAGAACAAGTCAACGCCTTCCCGAAAAAGAAAGACGGATTTGTTTACACAGAAAGTAGCTACCTTTCGGGCAAATGGCATCAACCTGACGCCGTTGATTATCATTGGGTGATCAAGACTTACAACATTGCGAGTGAGATCGACGCAGGGCGCTA
>RFJU01000034.1 GCA_003694805.1 Candidatus Woesearchaeota archaeon
AAAAAAATTAGCAAAAAACCAAAAAAACAGGTGATACCCCATGGCTTCCGTGGTCGGATTCAACTTTACCAAAGTCCTCGCAGAGCGAAAGACGAACACTGCAGGAAAAGTAAACATCAACACCAACGTTTCCCTTCGCGATATTGAAGAGGCAAGCATCAACCTCGACCCGAAACAAAAGAGCGTCAGAGTAAAATTCCACTTCTCAACAGCATACCAACCCGGCCTCGGCCACATCAGCCTCGACGGCGATCTCATCCTCCTCCTCCCTGCCAAGGACGCAAAAGACATGCTTGACCTCTGGAGAGAAAAGCGGCAGATTGGCAAGGACTTTGCGAAACCTGTTCTTAATAATATCCTGAGCAGGTGCAGCGTCCAAGCGCTCACGCTCAGCAAGGATCTCGGCCTCCCCCCGCCCGTGAGGCTGCCCAGTGTTGAGCTCAAAGAAACACAAGCACCGTCTCCGAAGGGCGCTTCCAAGAAAAAGAGCGTTGCGAAAGCAAAAAAAGCAACGAAAAAATAAAACAAGCCCAACCAACCTTCTTTTTTTTAGCTTCCTTTCTTTAGTTTTTCAGCCCCGGACGAACTCCGCGGCTCGAACACGTTCTCGAACTCGTCTTCCTGACTTCGCTCAGAAAACTCCCCACGCAAGCAAGAACCAAAGAGGCGAACAACATCCTCCCTCTTCTGACACCACGACAAGAGCCACGCGAGCTTGACGTAGGCGCACTCAGAGGTCATGTCAAGCCCGTCGCCTAACAACCCCATTTTCAGAAGCTCCCGCCCCGGTGAGTACACCCGCAAGTTCACCCTGCCATACACGCACTGGCTCGTCATCACAACGGGCATCTTCTGCGCAAGCCGCCCTAGTGCTTCCTTGATGCGCTCATTCTCCAACCCTCCGCCAATGGGCGCGTGCCCCAACCCGGAACCCTCCACGATGAGGCCGTCAAAAGACTCAAACACAGAAAACTCCTCGGCGAACATGCCGGGCCGCGTCCTCAAAAGCCCAACCTTCACGTCTTCCCGGAACAGCACGAGGCGGAACGAACTTTGTTTCTTCTCGACACCGCTTGGCTTGGCAACCCACTCAATCCGTCCCTCCTCCGGATCAACCAACGCGACCGGCCGGTCATTAATACTACGAAACGCGTCCCTTCGCGACGTGTGCATCTTACGTGCACGAACGCCTTTGTGCACCGCAACGAGCCGGTCGTCAATGCCTGCGTGCATTGCGACGTACACGCCCGGAGCAATCTTTGCCGCCTTTGCTGCTTTGATGAACGTGAGCGCTCCTGTCAAGTTCACGTAATTATCGGATGAGCCGCGATCTGCACTGCGCTGGCTTCCCACCAAGACGACGGGGATGGGCAACCCCTCCAGAGCAAAGGCGAGCGCGGCGGCAGTGAAATGCATCGTGTCAGTCCCGTGCGTGATCACGACGCCGTCCACCCCGTCCTGCACAGCGCGCTCCACCCCGCGAGCAAGACGGTTGTAATCCGAGAAACGCATGAACTCCGATTGCGTATTCATCACCTGCACGGCGGAAAGCGTGGCGAGCTTGCCAAGTTCAGGAAATAAGTCCAAGAGCTCCTCAGGCGAGAAACTCGCGATGACGGCACCAGTGGCGTAATCAACCCTGCACGCAATCGTCCCGCCCGTATGCACAATACGAACAGAAGGCGTTGCAGCAGACGCGTTCTTCCCAGCCCCTCGCGCAGGGAGAGCTCCTTCACCATCCCTTCCTCCGCCTTCCTCCCCAGGCACGTCCTTACCCGTCTTCACGTCTTGCAACACTTCAACACCTTGCAGGTCCTTTTGAGGAACGCCAATGTTGTACCCATTCTCCAACTTCACCACAACAACGCCGTCCTGGACGTTCACCACGCGCCCTTCAAAACGAACCCCTTGGTATGAGAACGCAATGACCTGACCAACATTCATAAGCAAACACCTCGCTCCACACTCCACAAACCAACCGTCCCCATCATCAACGACTCCTCTAGTTCTTCCTCTCATTCCGTGATGACACGCGGCCAGCCTTCTTCCTTGCACCGCGCCTGGCACTACTTCGCCCGGTTCGCGCCTTCTTCGGAACAGACCGCTTTTTCACACCACCGGCGTTCTTTCGAGGAGCACGCTTCTGAGCGCTCTTCTTCGTTTTCTTCTTCGAGGGGCGAGCCGCCCTTGTCACCCGAACAGAACCGCTGCTCATTTGCTTCTCAAGCACTCGTGCCTCTTCTTGCTCTTCTTCCTTCTTTTTCAAAAACAACGCGCCGGCAATAGCAGCCCCCGCTGCAGCCAATCCAGCCAAGAACTTCATCTTCCTTCCCATTGTTGCTCCACCCCCATTCGTTGCCTTCACAACCTTTCATCTAAAAAGCCGCCTTCAGCGTTCAAGCCCGCCAAGACGAAGGTGCGAGCCTTGCACCACCGTAGCACCGTAAAACAACGTGCCCTAACAAGCCCTTACCCGTAATACGCGGGTTTATCCTTCATCTCAGCGCCTCTCACTTGACGGAAATGCTCTTCAAACTCTGCATACGACTCTTCAATCTGCTTTGTCACCGAAGGACGCACCTTCTTCAAAGCCTCCAAGAAGAACTGCATCCCGATCTCCTTGGCGGTCTTTTTCCCCATCTCAGCATGGCGGAGCGCGAGCATAGCCGCCTCTCGACACACTGCCTCAATGTCCGCGCCAACATACCCTTCTGTCTTCTCAACCAGCGCATCAATATCAACATCCTTTGCCAACGGCATGCGCTTGGTATGCACCTTGAAGATGGCCTTTCTCGTCTTCTTATCAGGGACGGACGCGAGAATGATACGATCGAACCGGCCGGGACGCAGGAGAGCGGGGTCTACCATGTCAGGCCTGTTCGTCGCAGCGACAATGACAACATCAATGAGCTCTTGAAGGCCGTCCATCTCGGTCAAGAGCTGATTAACCACCCGCTCGGTCACGTTCGAATCACCGAGGCCGCCCCCTCTTCTCGGCGCGAGCGCGTCAAGCTCATCAAAAAAGATAATGCTTGGCGCCATCTGCCTCGCCTTCTCAAACACCTTCCGAACGGCCTTTTCAGACTCGCCAACCCACTTGCTGAGCACCTCAGGCCCCTTGACCAGGATGAAGTTAGACTCCGTCTCGTTCGCCACCGCCTTGGCAAGCAAGGTCTTCCCCGTCCCGGGCGGGCCGTAGAGAAGCACACCACGTGGCGGGCGCACCCCTAAGCGCAGAAACGAGTCCTTGTGCCGAAGCGGCCACTCAACCGACTCGCGAAGCTCTTGCTTCACCGCCTCCATCCCGCCGACGTCGTCCCAACTCACGTCAGGAATCTCCACGAGAACCTCGCGCATTGCAGAAGGACGAACTACTTTGAGAGCGTCATGAAAATCCGCCTCTTCAATACGGATCTTGGCAAGATCCTCATCACTCACCGGAGCATCCTCGCGGAACTCAGACATGACTTTGCGAAGAACATTCATTGCCGACTCCTTCGCCAGCGCGCTCAGATCAGCACCGACAAACCCGTGCGTCACGCGTGCGATGTTCAAGAGCAAATTCTCCTTCAAGAGTTCGTTAATCATGTCCTTGAGCTGTTTATCAATACTCTTGGCAAAGAGCAAGTCACTCAACTCCTCGTCAGACCTTGCACGCTTCACCTGCAACTCCAAATACCTCGCAAGGCTCGTGTCAACAAGGGAGACGCGGGGGAGGATGCTCCCTACGTTCTTCTTTGTCAAAGAAAAGCTTTCTAAGTCAACGTCCAATTCCTTCAAAACCTCTTTGATAACGCTCACGCGAGAGTCAGCGTCCTCCTCGCGCTTGCTCAACTCCTCGCTGAACGCCTTGAGCGTTTGGCACTCCTCAAAGTCACTGCTCGTCAACCGCTTGGCCACTGCCTCCTTAATCAAGGCGAGCAAGGATTCATTAATGACCTTCATATCCAAAATACTCAAGCCCTGAATGCGCCGTTTCGTCGTCTCCGCGTCAGTAAACTCGCCCTCAATCTTGCGCAACTCCTCTACAGCCTGAGCTTTCTTCTCAACGCTACGCAAGTACTTGAGCTTCTCCTCAGCCCTTCCGCGAACCCGCTGCAACAACTCCTCCTTCTTCTTCAGTTGAGATGAGAGCAGCTCGAGACGCATCGCGATCTTGCTGGCGAATCCGGGCTTATCTGACTCGTCTTTTACAGCACGTACTTTCGCAATTTCCTCTTCCAAGCTTGTCTTCTCCTTCTCAACCAACCGAATGTCTGCCTCGCTGAACTTTAAGTCCTTCTCCAAGTTTGCCAACTCTTGCTTGAGCCGCTCAGCCTCTCTGCGAAGCAAACTCTTCACCGTCCTCGGATCGTAATTGGGCTGAATCGGCATCGCCCTTGTATGAATTTTCAAGATGTTCAGTCTTCCTTCCTCATTCGGCACCCCAATCTCAATCTCGCGGTCAAAACGGCCAGGCCTGCGAAGCGCAGGATCAAGAGCGTTCGGAATATTCGTTGCAGCGATGACAATGACCTTCCCCCTGCTCTTAAGCCCGTCCATCACGGCCAAAAGCTGAGCCACCACGCGACGCTCTACTTCACCGCGGGACTCTTCCCGCTTCGTCGCAATCGCGTCAATTTCGTCAATGAAGATAATGCTTGGCGCGTTCTTCTCAGCCTCCTCAAACTTCTTGCGCAGGTTCTCTTCCGATTGGCCGTAGTACTTGCTCATGATCTCCGGCCCGTTGATAAGAATGAAGTTAGCATCCGTCTCGTTCGCCACCGCCTTGGCAAGCAAGGTCTTCCCTGTCCCGGGCGGGCCGTGCAGGAGCACCCCCTTTGGCGGCTCTATCCCGAGCTGCTCGAAAATTTCAGGATGCTTCAGAGGCAGCTCAACCATCTCCCGCACTTTTCGCAGCTCCTCATCAAGCCCGCCAATATCCTCATAACTAATGTCAATACGAGTCTCTTCCTTGAGCTCCACTGCTTCAGGATTGAACACGACTTGCGTTTGCTCCGTGATCAACACAGGCTCCTTGGCTGGCTGGGTATCCACGACCATGAGCTTCAAATCACCCAGCCCGAACGAGAGCATACTCTCTTCCATGTTACTGAACAAATCCCCAAAGAACGTGGCGCCCGCCAAGCTCCGCCGCCTTCGCCCGCCGAGGGATACTATGTCGCCTTTCACCATGGCCCTGCCAAGCAAGGCGTTCTTGATAATTTCAGGATTCACCCTCACCAAGATGCCTTTTCTTGCAGGCGCGATAGTCACCTTCTTGGCTTCCTTCACCTCAGTCGGCTTGACGACGACGAATTCCCCGATCGTCGTCTTTGCATTGCGCCGCGTCAAGCCGTCCATCCTGATAATGTTCAGGCCCATATCTCCCGGCAACGCCCGCTCAACAATACCGACCGTTTCACGCTCACCCCTCACTTTCACAATCGTGCCGGGACGCACGCCCAACTGGCGCATAAAACTCGAATCAATACGCACAATCCCCTTATTAATATCATCCTGAATCGCCTCGGCAACCTTGAATTTGAGCTCTTCCATACTCGCGGCGGGATGGCAACAGAATTTATAAGATTTTGCTTTAGAATGCTCGAGAACGCAGCTCTTCCTCGTCGAGAACAAGCCCGAAACCGTTAAGGGGTGCGCGCCATGTCCTTTGATGCCGCCCTTGTGAATCCTTGTGGATTCATCCCCAAGACTCAATAATGATGTGCTCAGGAGGCGTCCCGAGCGTGCTCAACATCTCCTTGCAGCTCGCAATGAACGGTTTTGGGCCGCACACGAAAAAACTCGTCTCGGCAAGAGTAAAACCAGAGACGACCTCTCTCAAGCGGTCAATGTCTAAGCGACCAACAGGCTCTCCTGAAGGAGCCTCTCTTGTAAACACATACACAACACGAAACGGTCCTTGCCCGTCCTCTGCGCCCTTTTTGGCAAGGCTATCAATCATTTCTTTTTGAACGATCTCATGCGGAGTCCTCACTGAGTAGATGAGCAATAGCCTGCCCTCCCTCCCTTCCTCGAGCGCCTGACGAATCATCCCCAAGAAGGGTGTGACGCCAACACCCCCGGCAAGAAACGCGAGGTCCTTCGTCTTCGCCCGCTTCAGCGTATACGTGCCGAACGGCCCCTTTACGAACAAACGCGCTCCTTCTTTCATGGCGTGAAGACGCGAGGAAAACTCGCCGTGCCGCTTCACCCCAAACAGTAAGAACGCATCGCTCGGAATCGATGCGAGAGAATACGCTCGAGACTCCGCGAACGATTCGTCAAAAGAAAGTATGCAAAACTGGCCCGGGGTGAAAGAAAACCCTTCGGGCTTGGTCAAGAAGAACAGCTTCACTTCGTCCCCGACCTGCTCCACTCGCTCAATACTACACTCAAACACCGCAGCAGTCATGGTTGCGGCCCTCAACTCCGCGTCTTCTTAAAAAGTTTTCCCAAGCCCCTTTTTCCCAAACACCCCTTCGTAACGCCTTTCACCTCAATCCCACGCACGTGATGCAAGAAGCCCACAGTCATACTCCGTATTCATCACATTCCAATCATAAAACTTAAAAGAAACGGTTGCATCTCCTTCGTTACCACTTTAGAAAAAAAACAAAAGAACGTACCGACGATCACGAGCCAAACGTCAACGCACCATGAACGAACGCAACAAAAACGATCCAAACATACCACGCACGCCTTCTGAGAACGACCAACGCCTTGAAAGGCTAGTTGAATCATGCGAGGAAGAAGGGCTCGGACTCGAAGGAAACTCCCGCAACGCCCCAACGGACCAGAACGCTTCCCAAACAATTGATGTGAAAGCCCTGCACCTCGCAGAGCAAACACGAAACACAGAATACCTCAAAACATACCTCACCAAACAAAACGTTCCTGAAGAAACACTACCCGTGTTCCTCTCAACGTTCGAGACATACCAACACCTGTCCTGCGCAACGGAACTACTCTACCCCCTCCTCTCCTCCTTTGAAAACGATCACAACCTACAGCGCACAGTTCTCATAGCAAAGCTTCTTTCAAGCGAAGACGTCTACCAAACCGTCAAGACCTATCAAGAACGATTCCAAAGCGGATTCTTCATTGCAAGCGTCATCTCCCGCGACCTCTCCTCCCGCTTCTTTCCCCAAAACGGGACGCTGTCGCAAGATTTCTTTACCAGACGAGTTCTTGAACCAGCAGCAAAAAACTATACCACCCAGCTCAGGAAGGAAACCGTGCTTAAGGGGGCACAAACCTACTACGAACTCGGCCTTCACCACCCCTACCTCGCCGCCGTGAGTGAAGCAGCAACGCTCCACATCGCAGAACGAACCGCAACCCTTCTCACCCTCCCTGAAATACTCGCCATCATTCAAGACCAACACGAAAAAGAACAGCAGCGCCGTCTCTTGTGCAAAATAGGCGCTCACGCTGTATCCCTTGCGGGAACGAGGGGTGATGAGCACACCCTCGTTCGCGCTGCACAGCACTACGCAAAGCACCTCTAGCGCAGAAGCTAACAACGCCATCGACCAGAGCACCGCCAAGCAGCAAACACGAACACATGACGATCAACAACAGCTCTGCTAACACGATATCTCTGCTAACACGCAGCCGCTGCCAAGGAGAGAAACGCGAGAAAGAGGGAGCTAAAACCGCCATCAACAACGAAAAGAAAGATTTGCCTGCGACATCTTTTTAAAATCCTGGTTTCTTCTTTCAAGGCAACACTCAATGACTACAAACAACCAGATCGCCAACCGCAAATCCATCAACTACGAAGCGGTCAATTTCCGCTGCGGCATTGAAATCCACCAGCAACTAGAAGGAAAAAAACTCTTCTGCCCTTGCCCTACCATCATTCGCAAAGATGAGCCACACTTCACCATCGTCAGGCGGCTGCGCGCCTCCGCAGGAGAGAGCGGCGCTGTAGATGCCGCAGCGAGCTTTGAACAGGCAAAGCAAAAAACATTTCTCTACCAAGGATACCAAGACACCACCTGCCTCGTTGAACTTGATGAAGAACCCATACACCCCATCAACAGAGAAGTGCTCATCACAGCCCTCCAAGTTGCAAAACTCCTCTCCTGCACCATCATTCCGTCTCTGCAAGTCATGCGCAAGGTTGTCGTCGACGGCAGTAACGTCTCAGGATTTCAACGAACAATACTTGTCGGGGTCAATGGCACGCTCAACGTAGACGGCGCAACAATCACCATCCCGACCGTCTGTCTTGAAGAGGAAGCCTGCCAAGTAGTAGAGCGAACCAAGGAGCAAGACACGTACAATCTCTCCCGCCTCGGCATCCCCCTCATTGAAATCGCAACCGGGCCGGACATCACCTCGCCCGAACAATGCCAAATTGTTGCTGCAAAGCTCGGCATGATTCTGCGCAGCACAGGAGCGTGCAAACGCGGCATTGGAAGCATTCGCCAAGACATCAACGTCAGCACAAAAAACCACCCCCGTGTTGAAATAAAAGGCTTCCAAGACCTGCGCAGCATCCCGGCCATCCTTGCCTTCGAAATACAAAGACAGCAAGACGCAGTTGCAAAGAAAGAAAACCTCGCCTCCCACGTTCGTAAAGCAGAACCAGACATGACTACCTCCTACTTACGGCCCATGCCGGGAGCGGACAGGATGTACCCCGAAACAGACCACCCCCCCATCGAAGTCAACCACGATGACGTGCTCATCCCCCGACTCCTCGACGACATCGCAGAAGAACTCAAAACAAAATACGGCATCCCCCCCGACCTCGTCAAAGACATTATCAACAAGAACCTGCCCTTTGAAGAGTACGTCAAAACCTACAACGCTGTCGACCCCAAGCTCATCGCTGCCATCATCGTGAAAAACCCGAAGGAACTGCGCCGAAAGCTGGGCCTCGAATACAACGTTCACCGCCACGCTCCCGCACTCCTCTCACGCCTTCAATCAAGAACCATTACACCAAGCAGCGTCATGGAAATTCAAGAGCGCCAAGCCAGAGGAGAAGCAATTCATTGGTCATTGTACGAGCCCATCAGCGAAGCAGCCATTGAAGGCACGGTCAAACGAGTCATGCAAGAAAATCCCAACGCGCCCATCGGGGCACTCATGGGCATTATCATGAAAGAACTCAGAGGGAAAGCTGACGGCAAAACCGTCATGGAACTCCTCAAAAAGCACAAAACATAAGCGCTTTCAAGCACTCTGACAACGAAGGCAACGCCGCAGAAACCTGTTTTACCGCTTCCGCCTCGCTCCACCCTTCTTTTCAACCCGGCGCTTCCCACTGCTCTTCTTCGAACTCCTCGCTGATTTTGCTCTTGCAGCCTTCTTCTTCGCCACCGTTTTCCTCGTGATAGCTTTTTTGCCAGTCTTCTTCTGAGCTGTTTTCTTCTTTCCAACAGGCTTCTTCTTTGGCTTCTTCTTTGCAGCACCACGCGCAGCCCTGGACGCCTTTGTTTTCTTCTCCGCCCGAGCTCCGCCACGCTTCTGCTTCCTGAGTCGCTCAACTTGTAACTTCACCTGCGCACTCATCTTTTTCGCGTGCTCCATCGCCCGCTTGGCCTCCATGCTCGCACGCTTCTTCGCCTCACTCGCCGCCTTTTTTGCCTCAGCGACGGCCTTTTGCACCTTCTCTTTCAATTGATCGTGTCTGCCGGACTCTTTTTTCAACTTCTGAACCTTCGCCTCTAACTCAGCGATCTTGGCGCGGTACACGTTATGAATCTCCTCACGAACAGCTCTTGTGTGCTCTTCGACGACGTTGCGAAGCTCTTGAGCACGCGCCTTGGAGTGCTCAAGCATCACCTTGACCATCTCCCTCCCCTCTTCCTCAGTCAAACCGTACTCTTCACAAAGATACGTCACGAAACGTTCAATCTGGTCCTTTGAAAGCGAGCAAAGCCCCACGCCCAGCTTCATCGCTTGTTTCCAAATGCGTAGCGCGGCGCCGCTCTTCGCCCGAGCAGCGTTCTGGGCAATCTCAGAAGAAAGCTCCTCGTCCCTCGCGTACAACTTATACGGATTATAGTCCATGCACGAACCACCCCCAACAAAAGAGAGAAGCAGGCAACTCCTATTTATTGATTTCGCTGGATTACCGCGTTATCACCCCCGCCCCCGACCTTGGATCGCACAAAACCGTGCAAGAAAAGCGGACGAAAGCACTCACCGTTTTCGAACTCGCAGGCCTGCAAAAAGCTTAAAACAAAGACAGGCATCCATTAAAAAACACCCTGTAAAAAAACACTCGGCGGCACTCGGCGGGCTCGGACGTGCAAGCCCTGAGCTCCTGGACAGAACACGACCCCGACCCCATCCCTTTTAAGAATAAACAAGCAACAACAAAAAAGAAGCACCAGTACTAAGGCAGTGTATTGAACAACTATATTGAACAACTAGCAGAATTAATAACGGCACTATGAACAGGGCATTATGAACAGAGTTGTCACCCCCTTCGAACCCGACCTTGCAACACTAAGGAAAGAATACACGCTCGTGGACATGCACGTCCACACGGCATACTCGCACGACTGCGCAACGAAACCAGAGGCTATTGCAAAAAAGCTCCGCGAACTAAACATCGGAGCCGCCATCACCGACCACAACGTCATAGGCGGCGCAATGGAACTGTCCACCCACGACGACCTCTTCATCATACCCGGCATTGAAGTCACCAGCAAAGAACGAAAAGACCTCCTCATCTACTTCAACACCCCCCGGGCACTCGAACACTTCTACCAAACAATCATCGCGCCGAACCTCAAGCGGCAAGAGCGCGCCTTGTTTTCCACAACCAAACTCCCCCTCACAACAATTATCGACGAAGCCAGACAGTACGACTGTCTCATAAGCATCCCCCACCCCTTCGCCACCCGCCCAAAAAACGCTCATGCTTATTTCTCACAGCTCAACAACCAAGACGCCCTGGCAAGCATAGACGCTATTGAAGTTCTCAACCAAACCCAATCCGTCAAAGCAAATCTGGCCTCGCTTGGCTGGGCAGTGCAGGAAGGAAAAGTTTGCACGGGAGGAAGCGACGCCCACGTCCTCTCTTGGCTTGGAAAGGCCGTGACCGCGACGAAAGGAACGACACCAAGCGCGTTCCTTGAAGCAATTAAGGAAGGAAACGCATTCATCTTCGGAAAGCAAGCATCCCCAACCAAGCGCTTCAGCAATCTTCCCACCATCTTCACACAAAAAGCAAACACCCTCCTCAAAGGAGCTCGCAGGCGGCAACATTGATTCCTTCTACCATTGACTCATTCCACCTCGCCAAGAACAGCAAAGTTTAAATAAGAGTACTGCCGATTCAGCCCACGCAACGAACCTTGCCAGAGCCCGTAATGAGTACAAAGGGCAGGAAGGGACAGGAAAGAAATAGGAAAGCAAAGGACCAAGGACAAGAACCCGCCCATCAAACCTTTCAAGTAACACACAGGAAAAGCCCCTTACTGGAAGGGGTGGTTTCGAGCGGCGACAACCCATGCACTACCAAAGCAGCGACCTCCTCACCAACGACGTACCGGCTGAAGACGACTGGCAAGTGATGGAGCAATACGCCACAATTCTCTCCACGTGCAATGTTTCACTCTTTATACAAGGTCACGAAGCACCCTACTTCTTTCCCTCCTACCACGCATTCGAGCAATTTCTTTTGTCCATGAGATGGTGCGAGAAACGGGACGCAGCAGTCCAATCCAGGATAGATTCCTGTGTTGAAGACATCATCACCGAAAACATGATCCGAGAGCGAGAACAGGACGAACGAACAGCAACGCAGTTCTTTAACGCCCTTGATCGAGCAGTAGCAGAACATCAAGGAGGCAGCTTCGGCTCCCCCGGTGATGGCTTAACACCTGACGTGCAAGCACGCTGCTACGAGCAAGCCAACCAAGAAGTACCTCGTTACTGGTCCGAAGACACCTGGCGAAAACCGGACGACATTGCTCGACTTGTCCAAGAGAACAGGAACGCCATTGATGCGCTCTCACTCCTCGTTGCCCAGCGCGCACAGCCTTCCACCTACCTTCCACCGCACGTTGAACAAGAAAACGCCGCGCGAGGAACAACGCAAGAAACAACGAAGGATAAGGTGGCATAGCACGCGGGTGGCATAACGCGTTCTGTTCTTCACTGGTGCTTTCTCACCAAGCAGTTCTGCCTCTATGTTCCATTCCCTAGTTCAATCTCGCTCAAAGAGATGAAAGAATAAAGAGAACAAAAGAAGCAAAAGAAAAAGCGGGCCTGGTGGGACTTTCGCCACGTTCTCGCACAAGCTGCACGGGTCGTAAAGCAAGCAAAATGCTCAGACAACCCTTTTTGCTTCTTTTTGGCGTCTCGCTGGTTCGAACCCACGACCTACTGCTTAGGAGGCAGTTGCGCTATCCAGGCTGCGCTACAGGCCCGCCACGCCCTGCCGCAAACACCATTGATTTTTAAATCTTTACTCAGCCCCCTCTCTTGTCAACGAATCACCCACCGACCAACCGAACACAATCCCGCCTCGCACCTCCCGAGCCGCACGACCATCAACGCAACAATGGACAAGACGAACAAACCACCCACAAGGAACAAGGCAGAACACCCGAGCACGACAAAAAACCAGCCCTACCTGCTCAAACACGTTCCACAAGACTTCATCGTCAAAGAAATTCCCCTCCCCCCGGCAAGAACCCCGCTCGAAGAAGGAAGCTACCTCTTAGCAGAGCTCACCAAAGAGAACAAAGAAACCGAAGACGTACTTGCCGAGCTTGCAAAGCAACTACGCCTTCCTCGCAAAGCGATTGGCATCGCCGGGCTGAAGGATAAACGCGCCATCACGACGCAGTACATCACCATACGGGGCGTAACAACGCTTCCTCCACTCACAATTCCTGGCGTTACCATCACGCCCCAAGGCTTTCTGAACAAACCACTCACCCTCGGAGACCTTGCAGGAAACGCGTTCAGCATAACCCTCCGCAACCTCGACAAGCCCCTTACCTTCACGCCTCCCGCGTACCTCGTCAACTACTTCGACGAACAACGATTCTCCCATCTCAATGCACGCATCGGCAGATCCCTCATCCGAAAAGAATGGCAAGAAGCCTGCGAACTCATCATGCGCAACAACCCCCGATATCGCAGCGCTCTGCACCGCAGGTTACAAGCGTCGCCTAAGGACTACACCGGCGCACTCAGCGTTCTTCCCAAGCAGGTTTTACGCATTTTTCTTCACGCATACCCGTCCTATTTGTTCAACGAACTCACGGCAAGATACCTTCAGAAAAAAGGCTTCCGCCTCCACGAGGATCCCTACAGTCTTGGCACGCTTCTCTTCCCGCAGCACATCCTCGCTAAAAACTCCTCAGGCGACCACAAAAAAGTGCGCGAGCTCGCCAACGTCCTTCTTCCCCTCCCCGGATTTGATCTCGCCTCCCTTCGAGAAAAAATACCCCTTCAAGCTCAAACCCTCCTTGATGAACTCCTTGCAGAAGAAGGAATTTCACCAAGGGATTTCATCATCCCACAGCTCGCCAACCTTAGCATAGAAGGAAGCCTTCGCTCCATCCTCGCACCAGTAACGTCGTTCTCGCAAGAACCATCCCAACCTGACCCTTACTTCTCAGGAGCATTCGCGAAAAGAATTTCTTTCACACTTCCAAAGGGGAGCTACGCGACCATGCTCATTAGACAGTTATTCTTGGAAGTGTAATGCCCGAAGGATGTCTTCATGAACGCGTTCAATTGGCTGCTCACCATTTATCTTGATCAGGATGCTTTTGAAAACACCAAGGACCTCTTCGCTGTCTTTGTGATAAATTTCGAGCCTTCTACGTATTGCTTCTGGCTTGTCATCGTCCCGTTGCACCAACGCGGCCCCGTCATCATCGCACACGCCTTCCGTCTTCGGCGGCGCAAATTTGAGGTTGTACTCTCGATGGCACACCGGGCACACCCTTCGCGAAGCAATTCTTTCGACCGCGACACCATCACTGATGTCGATAAGGATGAGCGCGTCAAGCACCGTCAAGGACGCAAGCAACTCCGCCTGATGCCTGGTGCGAGGGTAGCCGTCAAGAATGAAGGACTCGTAGCGCTCAAGAAGATTTGCGATGATTTGATCCGTTATGCTCTCCGGCGCTAAGTTGCCGTTATTGATGTAGCGTGCAATCTCTTTGCCCAAGGGGGAGCCTCGCTTTACTTCGTCGCGAAGAAGCTGCCCCATAGAAACGTGAGGAATGCCCAGCTTCTTAGAGAGCAGCCTCGCCTGTGTTCCTTTTCCACTTCCTTGCGGCCCCACAACAGCGAGTCGCACTTTCTTCGCACTTCCCATGCAATCACCTCTTAACCCTTCTTGTTCTCTTTCACCACTCGCACCCTTGACGTTTGCACTGCCTTTTGCACTCGCTCACCCGAGGTACTCAAGGTCTGCCTTGGAAAGCGAATCTTTCTCCCAAACTTCGCAGAGCTGCTTGCCCATTGCCATCAGGCGCGAACGAATCGTCTTCCAATCTTTAAACAATTCTCGCAAGAAAGCCCCCTGTCGCTGCTCGTCACCTTCCAAATCTAGCACCATCCACTGCCTCGTCTTCAGCATCAGCTTGCGATACAAGACGAACAAGTTCTTGCGGTCCTCATCAGAGAACGCATTACTCTCCATCAAGTACGCAAACCGTCCTCCGTCGGGATGGAGGAGGTCTTCAATGGTTCGAGCAAACTCGCCTAAGCGTTCAATAACGCGCTGGCCAATTTCCTTTACTGTGAGAACATCCGTGTCGAGGCTGGAAAGAGAAAACGCGTCATCAACGTCTTCAAAAGGAGGAAGGCCGAACCGCTTCTGAATCGCCTCATAACTCTTCTTCAAAGTCATACACGAGAATTAATCCTGCAAGGTTTAAAAACGTATCGGGGACGGCGCCTGACTGGCACCTCTTCGTTCCAGCACGTCCTCAGCACTCAGCAATACCGCTCTCCCCGCGTTGTAACAAGCCGCTCATCCTGATCTCGCGTCTAATAAGGGCGTCGCGCTAAGGCAACTCGCAACCGCTCAAATCAGCCAAGGTTTCAAAGCTCAAACGTCCAGCCCTGCGCTCACCATTTCCGAACACCCACGTAGGGTATCCTTCAATCCCTGCTGCTTGGCAAAGGCTGCTCTGCCCCTGCCCGCCTGGCAGTGCGCATTCTACGTAGTTGATGAGTTCAAAGCTCTTGCCGAACATCTCTTTTTGCTCCTTACAATGCGGGCACCAGTAAGCGCCATACATCTTCGCACCGCTGTCTGAGAGACACTTGGCAAAAGAATCTAGCTCTTGCGTTCCCTTCGTCACAGAGCCAGTCGGAGAACTCACTCCGCGGAGCAAGATCGCTCCCGCGCCCAGTGCGATAATGACCACAGCCGCGAGTACTATTGTTTTTACCTGCATAGCAGGCGGGATGTCACTTCTCTTTTTAAAGTTTGGCGTGAGTGGTGTGCGGTTTGCGCCACTCCTGCTTGATCTCATGGCTTCAGAGCAGTTTTTTTTTGCTTGAACAGGACGGGGCTGAGAGAGGGCGAGACTGCGAGGCCTTGCTCGTGAGTCGGCGACCGAAACATTTAAATAGTTGTCTTACAAGTATCTTACTATACGAATACGTACACTCGTGTGCAGTGGCATCACAAAACCCGATGGTAAAAGCCGGATAGCAAAAGCACACGAATGATATTGCACGGAACACAAAACCTTCAACACGGAATGCATAAACACAACTGACGACAAACAACTCCAACCAACAACTCCAATTAACAACATTCGACCACCCGACGACGCGTGACGACAGAGTTGACTACGTATGCAGCGACCAAGACAACAGCAACAACCCAGAACAAGCCCGGACGCCGTTACAACCGCAAGAAGCGGGAAGGCAAGAAACAGCCAGAAAAGGCGCATAACGGCACAGAGAATTCTCAACATCCGCCTCACTCCCGAATTGCTCAACCTTCTCGACCAACTCGTGCTTTACGGCTTCTTCCCGTCACGCTCAGAAGCAATCAGGCAATTCTCCCGAGAATACGTCCAAGCAGCAAGTACCAAACCGCAAAACCTTCGTCGCCTGCAATTCTCAACGCCCCGGCAAGGAGGTGATACCGCATGAGCTTTATTGTCACCGTCCGCATGCCGGAAACCCTCCACGCCAAGCTTCTAGAACTCGCGCCAGAACACCACTACAAAGACCTCTCAGAACTCATGCGCAACCTCATCAGGGAACGCGCAGCAGCCTACCTCGCCAACTCGTTTCCAGCAACCTCTTCTTTCACGAGCTTGACAACAACGCCAAGCTGCAATGATCAACACGCACCGACAAGGCAGAAAGCAAGGCCGAGAACAACCCAACCAGCAGAGACGAACGAAACAGACGAGCTCATCAACACCATGAAAGCAATCATAGCCCGCCTCGAACAAGAAAGACGAGCGAGACGAGCACAGAAGCAAACACTCCAAAACGAAGGAGGAACGCAAGAGCAAGAACTGCTAACGACAGAAACAACGATAGAAACAACAACAGAAACACGATGAACCACGTGAACCACATCATCACCAAGAAACGGAACAACCGCTCCTTGACAAAAACCAAGCAAGCAAAACTTCAAGCAGCGCTAGCGGTAGCAGCCCTCACCCTGCTCATCACAGCACTTCCCACCACAGCGGTCGTCGACCTCGTTAAACCCATCGGCGGCCAACTCACCAGCGGCAATCCCCACACGCTCGAGTACTACCTTGCTCTTCCAGAAGCCACCTCTTGCACACTCAACCTCGACGGCACGCCGACCACAGAAACGGCACTCGAAAACAACGCCTTCAACACATTCACCGTACCAGACCTGGCAGACGGCAAGCACACCTGGAACGTGACCTGCACGAACGGCACGACACAAGAACACAGCACTACCGAAACCTTCACAACAGATAACACGCCTCCAACCATCGAACAGAACACCCCGCTTAACAATGCAACCGTCTCAGCCGCAAACTTCACCTTCACACCAGCCGATAACTACTCTACTACCCTCATCTGCGAAGTTCGCATCGACGAAACCCTACGCCAAAAAGACATCACCGCCCCAAACGAAAAACCGTACACAACCACATTTCCTACACTCCAACCAGGCAACCACACCTGGCGCGTCACGTGCACCGACCAAGCAAACAACACCGCAACCACCCCTCCCGCTTCGTTCATGTACACCCCTCCTCCACAAGAAAAACCATTCACGCTCACCATCGCAAAAAACGTCGTCGACCTTGGAGAACCCCTCCTCCTCACCATCACCGCCCCGGACGCAAGCACGGTAACGCTTGACACGTGCCCGGACAAAACAGGATTCGTCCAATGCTACCCGACAATCACCGTCCAAGAGCAAACATATCCAGCCCAGGAAACCATCCCCTACACGAAAAAAGAAGGAGCATACTTCATCGAAGGCCTCCTCACCACCCCTCAAGGCGACACGAAACTCGCCACGATTACATACACGGTCCAAAACACCATCACTGTCACGGCGCGAGCAAAAAACGACCCGAGAGTGAACAAGCAAACAAACCTCGAAGCGGAAGCAACAGGAGGTATTGGCGACTACACGTTCACCTGGCGATTCCCAGACAACACCCTCAAAGAAGGACGCGAAGTTCAAGCAACATTCACCACGCCGGGCTATCACAACATCACCGTCAACGCAACCGACGAGGAAGGAAACAGCAAAACAACAACCCTCTCCCTCAACGTCGTCGCAACCTACGACGTAACGTTCATTGTAAAAGACAAGGAAACCGGCCAACCAATCAACGACGCGACCGTCAGCGTAGACGACCAAGAACAGCGAACAGGAACGGACGGAAGAGCGACACTCTCGCTTCCTTCGGGCCTCCAAGACCTTGGCGTCCTCAAAGACGGGTACCGCTACCACTCAGAAGAAATCCTGGTCGATAAGAGCGGCACTATCACCGTCGAGCTTGAACCGCGCAAGGAAGCACGAGTAACAGCACTCTCTCCTGCACAAGACGAGCAAACCTCCCAACTCGAAGCCGTTTCATTTCTAGCGTCAGGGTCCTTCCCCATGACGTGCACACTCTGGGCGGCACCCAACGGTTCAGCATGGCTTGAAGCAGGAGCAAACATCACCATCACCAACGAAGGCAACCACTCACTCCCCTTCAACCCCGCCCCGGGCACGTGGCAGTGGAAAATAGAATGCACCGACGCAGAAGGAAACCTCCTCACGACAGCACCCAGGACGGTAACCCTCACCGCACAGGAAGAAGAACTTCCACCCACAAAACAAGAAACCCAGACCGCCTCAACAAAAGAGTACACCCTCCAACCAACCACTCAAGACACGGAAATCTCAGACAAAATCTTCCGATTCGAACAAGCACTCTCCTCCCTGCACGCACTCTCAGGAAACGCCCGCCAAGCAGCAGAGGCGATGAACCTTGAGCGCCGCATCAAAGACGCCATCAAAATAATGCAACGAGCCAAGCGAGACATTAACGACATCAAGTACCGAAGAGACCTCACCCCGCAAGAACAAGAAGCAAAACGAGCAGAATTCAGGGACGCTATCGCTCGCGCCTACCGAGAAACACCCGTCCAGATAAAATATATTTCCTCCAAAAAATTCAGCACGTACCCCAAACAAGAGGAACTCAAAGAACTCGTTTCGAAAGCGATTGAGCTCCAAGAAAAGCAGAAAAACAACTACCAAAGCAGCTATACAAACGCCGACGAAGAAGAACAAGAAACAAAAAGAAACCTAGCAGCAAAACAAGAAGCCCTTCTGAGCCATCAGCAAAGCTTCACCTTCGCCACCTCACTCTACCACGTCGAACTCGGATTCACGGACGGGTCGTTCCGAACAGCCACCATCGTCCGCCATGACTTTTCCTATGACAACACCACCGAAGAGAGCACAGTCCTCCTCTTCATCCCCAAGAGCGTTGCAAAGAGCGCACAAGACCTTGACGCAAACGAGGAATTCACCACCCTCCAAGATGACCCCGTCATCGCAATCGGAACACCCCAAACCTTCTCCTACCTTCTTGACGGCACCGTCGAAAAAGATGCCATAGCAGACATAAAGCCCATCATCTACAAAGAACCAACCTCAACAGAACTCAACAAAGTCACCGGCTTTGCCCTCCTGCCACGAGGAACGCTGACCCCTTCAGGTTTCTTAACACTCCTCATCGTAGCAATTCTCATCTACCTCTTCTACATCTACAACGGATTCGAACTCGCAAAAGACGCCATTGGAGCAGTCACCAAGCGAGGAGACGTCCATTACCTGCGCGTCCTGCTCAACGACGCACACGACTATCTTGACAGCAATGACGTGCAAAACGCCCAAGCCATCTACGACGAACTCCAAGCAAAATATGCCGCCCTGCCTCCTTCAGTACAAGACGAACTCTTCTCCGACCTCGAAACGCTCGGCTACGCCATCAACAAAGCGCACTTCATAGCCCTCACAGAAGTCATCCGCCAAAACCTCAAACAAGGAAACGTTGGAGAAGCAGAAAATGTCTACAAACACCTTCAAGGAACCTTCTCGCTTCTGAGCGAAGAGGACAGAAGAGCACTCTACCCAACCGTTGTCGCACTTGCAAAACGCATAGCCCAACAAACACAGTCAAGAACGTGACATTCAAGAACGTGACGTAAGACAAAGACCGATAACAAAAACGCCGTTGCAAGAATAAACAATGAAGATTGACACGCCAGCAAAAAAACTAGCATACGTCTCCCTCCTCGTTCTTCTCGTAGTCTTCTCAATCCACGGCATCATCTTCGTTGCCAACTATATCGGCATGGTCGCCACCCATGCAGGAAAGGGAGGCTACATCTACCAACTCAATATTGAACAACGCTTTCCAGTCGAGCGCTGGGCAGGCATCTACGGCATCGCCGTCGCCGTCGGCTTTGACAACCCGCAAAGCCAAGTCCTTGCAGGAGGCCAAATGGAAGAAGAAAACCTCATCTTCGACTGCTTCGAAGACAACATCGAGCACGAAGTCTACGCAAGCAGAAAACCACTCGAACAAATGAACCTGGCCTCCGTCACCCCCGCAACCCCTGCCGAAATAGATGCGCTCCTCGGCTACGACGCGTCAGACTTCATGTCCGGAACGCGCACGTTCACGGAAACCATAACCGTCACTCTCGGCTCCACCACGCTCACCGTCCCGGCAACGTACACGATGAAAATAAATGAGAGCCCCAGCGCGACGTTCTCCACAGGAATACTGCGCGACGGGAACGGCGAAGTCTTTCTTGTCTCAAAAATAGTTGACTTCCAAACAGGATTCAACGGACGCATCTACAACTACCAAATGCTCGTTCCCATCCCGAACAACGGCTCAGCCACCACCTGGTACTTCTGGTCGGACCCCAACGACGTCTGCCCAGAAGCAGGGAACGGCACCGTTACCGGAACAGGATCGGTCATTGGCAACGTCACCGACCAAGACGGCAACAGACTGGAAAACGTCATCGTCCACGTCGCGGACAAGTCAAGCGCAACTAACGCCAACGGCGAATACAACGTCAGCGACGTTAAAGAAGGGACGTGGACCATCTTCGCCGTCAAGGAAGGATATCAAGTCTACTACGGCAACGTCACCGTTACCGACGGCAACACCACCATCCACAACATCGTCCTCAACCTCATCCAAGAAGAGAACCCCTTCACGAATGTCGGCCCGGGCCAGACAGACCAAACAGGCATTGACGAAGCAGGAACCGGCCAAGACGTTGGTCCTGGGCAGGACGAAGGACCCGGCCAGGTCAACTTTCAACCCATTGTTGAACAACCAAAACGCATCGAAGGAACAGACTACATCATCACCCTCCAAGAACTAAAGCGAAAACTGAGGGAGGGAGAGTTTAGACAGGAAACCATCCGCATCATCAGCTACAAAGACAGCACAGCCACTGTCACGTACGAGCTTAAAGGCAACCTTTCAGGCATAGTCACGCTCGACAAAACACAAAGCGTAATAGAGCCCAACGGAGAAGACTACCTCATCGCGACCATCTTCGGCAGCAAAAATCCAGGCATCTACAACGGCACCCTCGAGTTCGATGGCGACTTCAACGCAACCATTCCCGTCGAAATCGAAATCCTTGATAAGAACAAACTCCCCGTCGAAGCACTCATCATGGAGCTCGGCGTTCCAGGAACGAAATTCTACCCCTCAAACAAGATACGATTCCAAACCCACCTGCGCAACCTCCTCATTGACCGCCCATACCCTGTCAGGATCGTCTACACGCTCCAAAACATTGAAGGAACAAAAACCATTTGGACCAAGGAAGTAAACACGTTTCTCACCACCCAACAAACACTGTACAACACCATCAAAATACCTCGAGATGTGGAAGCAGGAGAGTACATACTCCGCGCAAACGCGATGTACCTCTCCCTCTACAGCAGCACCAGCGCCCTCTTCAAAATCGACGTCCCGTTCCTCCAGCGCATCATCTTCGGACTGGCCGTGTGGCAATGGCTGCTCATCTTCTTCTTCCTCGTCCTCGCAGCAGGAGGCTTCCTCTACTGGCACCACCTCAAAGAATCAAAAAAGAAGTTCCACCTCAAAGTAGACTACAATGCCCTCCCCAAGCCAGGACCGCGCAGCATCTACGTAGGAAAAATAGCCGAAACAGACCATAAAACCTACATGAACCTGGAAGCCTTCAAAACACACACTATCGTAGCAGGGTCAACAGGCGGCGGAAAATCCGTCAGCGCCCAAGTCATCGTCGAAGAAATGCTCAAGAAAGACGTCTGCGTCATGGTCTTCGACCCCACGGCACAGTGGACCGGCATGCTCAGAAAATGCAACGACAAAATGATGCTCAGCCTCTACAGCATGTTCGGCATGAAACAAAACGAGGCAAGGGCCTTTAGCGGCAACATTAGGGAAATCACCGACCCCTACGAAATCATCGACTTCAAAAAATACATCAAACCAGGAGAAATACAAGTCTTCGCATGCCACAAACTCGACCCGAAGGACATGGACATCTTCGTCGCCAACAGCATACGAGAAGTCTTCCGCTACGGCTTTGACGAGAGCAAAGAACTGCGCATCTGCTTTGTCTACGATGAAGTTCACCGCCTCCTTCCCAAGTTCGGCGGCAGCGGGCAAGGATTCCTCCAAATCGAACGGGCATGCCGCGAATACCGAAAATGGGGTCTTGGGGTCATCCTCGTCTCACAAGTCCTCTCCGACTTTGTCGGCACTATCAAGGCAAATATCAACACAGAAATTCAAATGCGCACGAGAGACGAGGGAGATCTTGAACGCATCCGTGTCAAGTACGGCGAAGACGTTCTACGCAGCCTCGTAAAGGCAACCGTCGGGTCGGGCATGGTAGAAAACCCGCACTACAACAACGGAAAGCCCTACTTCGTCGCGTTCAGGCCCCTCCTGCACAGCACCGAACGTCTCAGCGACGAAGAAATCAGCCAGTACGAAGAGTACAACAACAAAATCGACAACCTCCTCTACAGCCTCGAGCAGCTTGAAAAAGAAGGCGTGGACGTCTTCGACCTCAAACTCGAACTCAAACTCGCAACGGACAAAGTCAAAACTGGTAATTTCAACATGGTCAAAATCTACCTTGACGGGCTCACCCCCCGTATCGACAAACAATGGGAAAAACTCGGCAAAAAACCCAAGCCGTACGAGAAGCGAAGAGCATCCAAGGAAGAAATCGAAGCTGAAATCGCAAAAGCCAAGGCAGAACACGACAAAGCCAAAAAAGAAGACCAAAAAGATGAAGGAGAAGGCAAAAAAGAAATCACGTGGACCACTGACGTTCCACCCGACAAGATACTCAGCCTCGTCAACGGCATGCTCGTCGTCAACCTCGCCAGCCTCTATGATGAAATTGCAGCAATGAAAGACGAAGACTT
Source organism: Candidatus Woesearchaeota archaeon (assembly GCA_003694805.1). Classification (NCBI taxonomy): domain Archaea; kingdom Nanobdellati; phylum Candidatus Woesearchaeota; species Candidatus Woesearchaeota archaeon. The sequence continues at coordinate 22,913 of RFJU01000034.1, forward strand.
TGCCAAGCACGTCAACGACCAAAAAAACGACTTTGCCGTGTGGGTGAGGGATGTCATCGGAGATGTGGACCTTGCCAATCACCTCAGCCTTGCTAACACCAAAGAAGACATACTCAAACTCTTGGAAGTAAAGAAAAACAACGGCAAATTCGAGAAACTCACCCAAGACCAGCTCAAAGAGCTCCAAGCGAAGCCTTGGATCAGCGGCGCCGCCCCGGCACAAAAGACGGGAGAAAACCAGGAAAAGAACAAAGAAGAAAAACAAGGAACGACCACAGAGAAGCCTGCAGGCGGCGGACAAGCAGAAGAAGGGAAAGAAGCCGAAGGCCAAGCCGAAAGCCACAATGAGAACGACAGCCCTGGACAAGAAGGGCAAGAAGGACCGTCGAAAAGCACTCAAGACGTAGCCGCTGCCCACGAGGAAAAAGTCAAACACATCCAAGAAGCCATTCGGGCCAAGCAATCACCCCCTGAGCAGTCTTTAGAAGACGGGCAAAGCACCGAACAACCTCCCAAGAACGCGCAAGAACATTCTGACGTGGCAGGGAAAGAAAAGCAAGAAGAAAGCGAAGCAGAGAAAACAGGAAAGACTAAGGCAAACGTTTAAAAACAAGAACGCTTCAAGCCAAGAAAAAGGGGTGGGTAGATGCCAAAGCAGCTCATACGCAAAGGAAAAGAGCTCAAGGACAAAGAAAAATTCTTCCACCTCTGGAGCGGCAAAGACCTCAAATCCATCAAGGAACTCGCCGACCACATCCGAGGCATCAGCCCGGACGAATTCAACCACCACGTCAACGAACACAAGAACGACTTTGCCAACTGGGTCGAACACTGCTTCGGCGAACACAAACTCGCCACCGCTCTTCGGTCCTGCACAAGCAGAACAAAGATGTACGAAGTCCTTCTTAACTTTCTTATGCAAAAAAGCACAGCACCCCGATCGTCAAAAGCCCGTTCAAAGAAAAAGTCGCCACAGCAGAAGAGGGCAAAGAAGGCAGCAACGAACGTTCGTCAAGCGAGCGCTTCAACAACAAAGCAAGAGGAACAAGAAAAACCAGCCCCGACACCCTCACTCCAAGAAGGAAACACAACCAACCCTCCCGACGACAGCGAAGCTTCTCCTGCTGCAAATGTACAACCCTCCCTTGAAGAAGAACACCAAGCCCTTGCGAAACACGCAGAAAGCATCATGGATTCTTTTGACAAGAAACTCCAACACATAGAACACGAGCTACAGCCCGAAATTCCAGAATCAGCAGAAAAACGCCTTGACACCCTCAATGAAGCAATTAATGAACTCTCCGCCAGTATTAGCGCCCTTCGCAAGACAGGAAAAGACTGCTTTATCCCCGCCGTGACGCTTCGCCTCGCTAAGTCACGCCTCATTATTGCCAAAGCAACACTCTCACCATCCGACCTTGCCGCGGCGGAGTCGCTCATAAACGAAGCCAGAGACGACCTCAAGGAAGTCGAAGCGGAACGGCCTATTAACATCAAAGAGGAAGTAGCGCTGCTGGCAAAGCAAAAACTAGCAAAGGAGCTCAAGGCCGCTGAGGAAGAGAAATAAAGGGAAATAACGGAAGCAAAAGCAAAACCGTTCAACGCTGAAAACAATGGGTCTTTTCAAAAAAGGAAAGAGCAGGGACGAAATCATCGCCGAAGCAGCGGAGATCCAGTCCGCAGGGGATGAGAAGGAGTCAAAGAAAGACGACTCCTTCGACTCTGGAAATCCCAAAGTAGACATGGAAATCACGCGCATCAAGGCGCAGCTGGAGTCATTCAGCGAAATCCGCAAAGCAAACGCAGACCGCTTCGCTCGCATATCAGAACAAATTGGGGAGCTTCGCGGCATGATAACAGACATCACCAAAGCGATGGGGAGAGTGGAGGTTGGCGCGACGAAAGCGGTCGACCTGGTCGAGAGTGTCCACCCCGAAAAACTCATGGTTGAAGTGAGGAAACAAGACGGAAAAATCGAAGCGCTCAAGGCATCTCTCGACGCCCAGACCGCCATCATTAATGACTTCAAAAACGAGATGAAAGAATTCCGCCAAAAGATGAACTTCTACAAAGGTGTAGAACAAGTTGCCCACCTCAATAACGAAGTAAAGGACGAGTTGGCAGAAATAAAAAAAGTCGAAGCAGTCATCGAACGCCACTCGGACAAAATAGAAGGCATCTTCCTCGATGTTGAAAAAAAGTTTGCGAACTTCCAAAAATATGACGACATCACGAAGGACCTCCAAAAAAGCTTTCAGCGCATAGAGACTGATTTCGACAAATTGCGCATCGCAGTCGAGAAGCGGGCGCTCAAGCAAGACTTTGTCAAGCTCCTGGACAAGTTCAACGACTTTGAGAAACACACCGGCAGCGTCCTCAAGCTTCTCGATGAGCGCTCAAAAAGCCTCAAGACAGACCTTGACGCGTCGTTCAAGCGTCTTCGCAAAAAACTTGAACGAGCCGTAGGAACGAGTTTGCAGGACAGCTCCGACGATCAAAACGCCCCAGCAAATGAAGGAGCAAAAAAGGGGTTTTTCTCGACGCTCTTCTCCAGACGAGGAAAAAACAAAGGCGAAGCATCAGAGAAAAAAACTGACGGACAGAGCGCGGAAGCGAATGCGGGCCAAGACGCCGCTAAAGGCGGAGACGCTGGCGAAACAGCAGCCAAGGCCGACAAAGCACCTTCCAAAAAAGAGGAGCGGGTCATTGTTGAAAAACCGCTTGACGAAGCGGGCACGACGGACGCTGGCACGCCTTCACAAGAAACCTCCACGTCAGAAGAATCCCAAAGCAGTGCTGAAGAAGCAAGCAGCGAAGGAAAAGAGAAAGAACACGGGAAAGGAAAGAAGAAGTAGCAACCTCCTGATGCGCGAATCATTCTTAGTGTGCTTGCCGTGATGTTTGTTTAGCGAAGGTTGGCCTCTCCAGCACCCGTCACGTTGCACCCGTGACATCTATTATAT
>RFJU01000035.1 GCA_003694805.1 Candidatus Woesearchaeota archaeon
ACACGCAACAAATTTTCCTCTTCACTCGCAACGGACACTTTCAAGGAAGCAGGAATTGGGAGGTTATTCTTGATCTTCAGCGTTTTTTTTCCGCCAAACAGGATGGTAACTCGGTCAGGTGCTGAAAACGGAAACGTGTCAAAATACAAGACAGAAAAATTCATTGCGCCGAGTACATCGCCAAACTCATCGTCCCCGGTTGTGCATCGAAAGGAAATCCCCAGTGGAAAGGACGCTGCTTCCTTTAGCCTCGTCGAAATATTAAAGGTTATTTTCTTTCTCTCCTGCACGGCAAAACTTTCTGGCCGAACAGAAACTCCCTGCTCTTCTAAGCGTTTCAAGACAGTCTCATTCAATTTGCAGAGAAACAGACTCGAGCTCTTCTCAACATCAACTTCAACCAAGCCGCCCCCCTCAAACAACAGCACCTTCTCCGGTGGCTTGAAGAAAATAAACGGCTCATTCCTGACTATGATGGGGACGATAAGCGCATGCCCTGTTTTGTTGTCAAGAAAAAAAAATCCCGTGTCGACACCATCCTCCGTCTTGTTTTTTGCAAGCACCACCTTCACAACTCCTTCCTGCTCTCCGGCCACCGACATCGCCACGCGTCCCTGAAGTGTTTTGGAAAACAGCGCTCCGCTTCGCACCACGTCGCTCAACGCGCCTGATCCCTCCAAAAATGACGTTATTTCGACGATTTGTTCGTCTTCCTTCAGCTCAACAACGGGCGGGGAGGCTTGAAGTGTCAGAAGGCTTGAAGCTTTTAGCGCCAGAAAGGTCAGCGCGTCTGCCTCAATACTCCCCCATCCCTCGACCGGACGCTCTTGCTCAAGCCAACGCAACCCATCATGTATTGCTTCAGACACAGCCTTCAGCTCGCTAGAGAGAACACGCAAGGCATCTATGACGCGAACCGTCATTATCGCCCTCTCCTCCCAGCTCCCCTCCCCCCAACTGCCGTCGTTATTTTGCTCAAAAATCAACCATTCTCCAACTTCTTTGGATGGATCAACGTATCGAAGATACCATGCAGAGTCTCGCAGAGAGTTATTGGACAAAAGATACGCCCCGCCAACAGCGCCTTCCCGAAGCAGCCCTTTCAAATACGTCTTTGCCTCGTCCTTGTGTTTTTTGTCAAGCAGCGGGTTCATAACAGCAAAGAGCGTTGCTTCCACATCGCACGAGGACCATTTTTCATCGCCCCAGCACGCCGGACTAATAAGAAAGGAAATGTTTTCAGAAGATGACCCGCTCCCTTCAAAAACCACTTCTTTTTTTTCATCAAACACCGTCACCGACGTGCGAGAGCCGCAGTCAAAGAGTATTCGCTCTCCATACTTTGGCGCAAAAGCCACCTGCGCCTCCCCGTGCTCATCAAGCGATACCTGCGAGGATGTTGAACCTTGATAGAAGAGGCAAGAACCCTCCTCCTCATCAGCGTTGATTGACACGTTCCACTTTTCCTCTCCAATATAATTTTGCTTGCTTTCAAGCCAGAGAAGACCATCGTGCACTACGCGGTGTGACTCGTTAAATCCTGCTTGCACCAAATAAAAAAGAATTTTCGCGTTGTACCCCGGCCTACAGGGAACACCCCAACACTTCTCTTCATTGTCTCGTTGATCCTTCAACCAAGAAAAACCCCTATCTCGCTCTTCACGATACGAATCGTTAAAAAAGGAGAGGTACCACAGGTACTGTGCTGTAGAGAGGGGGTCTCCCCACCCCCCATCGCTTTCTTGCGAATCCAAAATTTGACCAACAAAGCTGACGAGGAGATTTTTTTTCAAACGAACTTCCAACTCGTCAAAACCAGACACCGCCCTTGCCAACACAACAGGGCAGCGAAACTCGCTGAGGTTCACAACGTAGAGCGAGCACCCTTGTTTCCACTCAATGGCACGAAGCTCTTGGAACGTTCCTGCGGGGCAGCCCGCCTTTACCTGCAATACCTTCGGTCCGCAACCTTCCAAAACAACCTCGCCAGCGGGAGGATACAGCTCGCGCTGCGAAATTGGCTTCAGACTCGCTGCGGGTTCGGCCAGGGCAAAATACGCCTTACCAAAAAAGAACGCGCAACAGATCGCTACGCCAAGCAAGCAACCCGCCACCCTTCGGGCACCGAACCCACTCACTTTTGCATGGCTCTGTTCCATAACGACCCTCGTCTTCCCTGCTCATGATCGGCACACATCCAACACACCCGTATTTTCTGCTCTCGTATTTTCTGCTCTCGCACTGCACCGTTCGCTAACGCTCTTGCTCAGCACGCTCTCGCTGCCTTTTCCTTCACCGTCTCGCCTTCTTGCACGTCGCGAACGGCAACCGCCTCTGCAAGGGTACTGCGTGTCCTGGGAGGAACGCATCCGCTGCGCTTCCCTACCTGCTCCTCGCTCATCTATCGCTGCTGGCTTTCGCAGCAACACCTCCCACACTTACTTGGCTGCGTGCTCTTCTCTTTCAAAAAAGTGCTCGGCTTCGCGGAACAGTTTTCCAGGGTCTACGTCTGAGAGAAATACTCGCTCGTATAACTTGACTAAGAATACCGTCTGAGCCAATATAGCAATTGCAAGCATGATGAGAATCTCAACAACAACAATATTAGAATCCAAAGAACCCCCCTCCCTTGCAGAAGAGATTGCAAGGAAGAACACCACGACCGCTGCAGCTCCGAAAAGCACCATAAAGGAGAAGAGCACCTTCTCAACCACGTGCGCAGCAACTCTTTTTTGCAAGATCGACTTCATCATCCTTACCACTAACGTTCTTGTTTATAAATTTTTCTTAATTTATTACTTTTTTGTTAATTTTTTGTTACTAAAAAATAGTTCCCCATTTACTATTTGTTTGAAGGAGCCAAGA
>RFJU01000036.1 GCA_003694805.1 Candidatus Woesearchaeota archaeon
CATCCTCCCCATCGAAGCAGAAGTAACACCGGGAGGGCGAGAACGAGAAATCGTCGCAACAGGGAAACTCGGCGAAATTGCAAAAGAAGCAGTCAAGAACGTTTCCGCCATTATTAAGAAATTCTTCGGGCAAGACATCAAAAAAGACCACGACATCTACGTCCAATTCCTCCAAACCTACGAAGGAGTCGAAGGAGACAGCGCAAGCATCGCCGTCGCGACAGCCATCATCTCCGCACTCAAACAAGTCCCCATCAAGCAAGACTACGCCATGACCGGCTCACTCAGCGTGAGAGGCGAAGTCCTTCCTGTCGGCGGCGTCAGCGCCAAAATCGACGCGGCCATCGACGCAGGCATCAAGAACGTCATCGTCCCCAAGAGCAACCTTCGCGACATCATCATTGACAAAGACCGCCTCAAACGCATCCGCATCATCCCCGTCACGCGCATCGAAGAAGTCCTCAAAGAAGTCATTGTCTGGAACAAGAACAAAGCAGCACTCCAGCGTATCATGGCCAAAGGAAAACCCAGCCTCCCTCAAGCATGACCCTGCACTGAGAACCGCGTTCTTGACAACAACACCGCTTCAGCAGGCGCCTGCCAAACGTCACGGCCGCCACGTCACCACTACTTCATCTGTTCGCAAGCCAGGATCAATCCCGGCATGCTCAACCCCGACCACGTCGCCAACACGAAGCTTTTGCACCCCGTTGATCGCAATCATCGCAGCATTATCAACCAAGAACTCCTTCTCCGGCCAGCGACACACCGCGCCACGCTCTTCACACATGATCGACGCCATCTCCTGCAAGCGCGCATTGCACGCCACGCCACCGCCCAAGACCAGCTCCTTCTTGCCCGTGTGCGCCAAGGCGCGTTCGGCAACTTCCACAAGCATGGCAAACACGACCTCTTGAGCGGTGAAGCATACGTCCTCCTTCGTACACGCCCCCTTCACAATCTTGTGATGCAAATTCGTCAAGATCCCCCCAAAAGACGTGTCCATTCCCTTCACGACGTACGGCACATCCAACAAACGCGTCCCGCACCTCGCGTACCGCTCAATCGTGGGACCCGCAGGAAAGCCAAAGCCTAAATACCTCCCCAGCGCGTCAAGAAAATTCCCCACACCAATATCCAACGTTTCACCGAAAACACGATACCTCCCCCCCTCAAAGGCGATCACCTGCGTGTTCGCCCCCGACGCGTATAACAGCACGGGGTCATCCACGCGACACAACACCCTCCCCACTTCAAGATGAGCAATACAATGGTTCACGGCTAAGAGCGGCTTTTGCCACCGCAACGCGAGCGAGCGAGCCAAGGCGGCACCAATACGCAAACAATGCCCAATGCCTGGCGAAGCCGAATACGCAATACCATCAACCTCGTCAAGGCCGACCTGCGCCTTCTTGAGCGCTTCTTGCAGCACCTCCCCGCAGTGCGCAACGTGAAAATCAGCGACCTTGGAAGGAACCATACCACCCTCCTCAGTCACGAACATCTTGCGAACATTAGCAAGCACGCGCTCCTCACGAACAACAGCCACGCCGAACGTGTGTGCCGTACTCTCAATCCCTAAGACAAGCATGCCAGAGCAGAAACCAAAGATGCATATATAAACCTTGTAGCTTTCAGCACCCACAAAAAAAGCCACTCCTCTTCAACCACCCGCACGATATAAGAACACAAGCCCGGGAAACGAAGAAAAAAGAAGACGACAAGAACAGACAAAAAAGAACAAAGGGTTGCACTATCGAGGCGGAGCACTCTTCGCCACGAGCGACTCCTTCGCCGCAGCCACCGCGAATAACCAGAACAACCCCAACAAGACACCGCCCAAAACGTCAGAACCGAAATGCGCCAAAAGAACCACTCTGCTGAGCGCCACACCACAAACGACCGCGACCAACGAAGCAAAAAGCAACCTCTTGCGCTCAGCACTTTGGGAAAACGTCAAAAAAAACCATCCCCAAAACACCACTGCCAGCGTTACGTGCGCGCTCGGGTATCCTGGCCCGCTAAAGAACAACACGCTTGAATCAGGCCTTGGCGAGTTGACCACCACCTTGGACAACGCCGCGAGCACCAAACCACCACTGATGAGAGCGACGAGGGAGTACACCTCCCACTGCTTCCTCCCCAGCACTCCCCACCACAACACGAGGATGGTGGCCGCCAAGAGCAGGTAAGGATCGCCTGGAAGGGAAAGGAAACGCCACACCGTGAGCATCGATCCTCCAGCACCCCCTTCAACCAAGCGCGCAAGCCACGCATCCACCCCGCTCAGAACCCCTCTCAGCGCAGAAGCGAGGAAAAACAGCGCGAAACACGCACCGCTCGCGATTGCATACGTATTCACGCGACGCATAACGCTCACAACACCACCTTCGTATTTAAATACCTGTTGATCGTGAGCAAAGTCTTTAAAAACAACGCAGGCCTCCACGCCAGCACAATGAGAAAAGAAAACCTTCTCGGCATCACCGTCAAGAAGAAGGACGACCTATCTGAGTGGTACACCCAAGCCATTCAGAAAGCTGAACTCATAGAATACACCAAAGTTTCTGGCTGCATCGTGATGCGCCCCTGGTCGTACAAGATCTGGGAGCTCCTGCAAGGCTTCTTCAACGCGGAATTCTCACGGCGCGGCGTGGAAAACACCAGCTTCCCCTCACTCATTCCAGAAAGCCTCTTGCTCAAGGAAAAAGAACACGTCGAAGGCTTCAGCCCCGAAGTCGCCTGGGTCACCCATTCAGGAGAAACAAAACTCGCAGAGCGCCTCGCAGTCAGGCCAACCAGCGAAACGATTATGTACGACGCCTTCAGAAAATGGATACGCTCCCACCGAGACCTCCCGCTCAAAATCAACCAATGGTGCAACATCATCCGCTGGGAATTCAAGCACCCCGTTCCGTTCTTGCGCGGCAGAGAATTCCTCTGGCAAGAAGGGCACACCGCCTTCGCCACCAAACAAGAAGCAGAAGAGGAAGTCATGGACATCCTCAACCTCTACCAGCGCGCGTATGAAGAACTCCTCGCCGTTCCTGTTGTTCCCGGCAAGAAAACCCCCAGCGAAAAATTTGCCGGCGCAGAGTACACGCTCAGTATCGAAGCCGTCTTCCCTAACGGGAAAGGCGTCCAAGCAGCAACGACGCACCTGCTCGGCCAAAACTTCGCCAAGGCATTCGACATCGTATTCCTCGATAAACAGCAAAAAAAACAGCACCCGTGGCAAAACAGTTGGGGGTTTAGCACGAGAAGCTTGGGCATCATGCTCGCAACCCACGGAGACGATAAAGGAATCATCCTGCCACCCAAGGTCGCGCCCCTCCACGCCGTCATCATCCCCATCATCACGGACGAAACAAAAAAGGACGTGCTCGGTGCGGCACGCGAACTCGCCAAAGGGCTTGCTCAACTCTTCCGCGTCAAGCTTGACGACCGCGACGCGTACACCCCCGGGTGGAAGTACAACTACTGGGAGCTCAAGGGCGTCCCCGTCAGAATCGAAATTGGGCCCCGGGACGTGGCCGCTCAAAGCGTCGTTCTTGCAAGGAGGGATACAGGAGCAAAAACGTCAGTCCCACTTCGCACCCTTCAAAAAGAGCTGCAACAAACGCTGCAAGACATCCAGGACAACCTGCTTGCTTCAGCAAAAAACCTTCTTGCCTCCAAGACCGTGCAAGCCAAAACCGTCGCAGACATAAAACGAGCTGTCGAGAACGGATGCGTCGCGGAAGGCCTCTGGGATGGCACAGCAGAGAGCGAACAAGCCATTAAGGAGGAGACCGGCGCGAAAATCCTCAACATCCCCTTCGAAAACCAACGCGTCAGCGGCAACTCAGTCACGGGCACAAAAGCAAAACACCGCGTCCTGTTCGGTAAGAGCTACTAAGCCACCTCCTGCCCAGTCCCCACCCCCTCGCTTACGTGAAATAACAAAAAAAAGGACTCCCTGTACGATCGTTGTTTCTTCTTCCCCAGCAACCGCCTCAGCAAGCTGGCGCCCCGACGTATTCCTTGAAAGGACGAGAGAAAAAAAAAGGAAGAAGACAAAGAAAGGTTGGCAACCCCGAAGGGTTGCCACCTCACCTCTCTCCCCGAGGGGAGTTTTTGTGAGCCAAAAAAAAGAGTTGTTGGTTTCGTTGATGCAAAGCAGCCTACCAGTCGTCAGAAGCAAGGGCTCCAAGATCGCTCTCAACGTCAGCAACGTCCTGGTCGTTGAAGACTTCCTCTTGCACCTCTTGAACAGCTGCAACACCCTGTTCAACTTCCGTTTCGGGAGTGGGAGGCGCCTCCTTGACCGGTGCTTGCACCCCTGGCGCTACAGGAGGTGTTTGCTCCGGCGCTTTTTTAGAGCACCCGGAAAGCACAAGCAACACTATCAAGGCGCACATGGTCACTGCTAGGACGATTCTTTTCTTCATTGGCTCACCTCGCTATCCTTATCATCTCCTGATCCTTTTCCAGACGAGTCTTTCTCGTCGTCGACATTCTGGCCGTCTTCGACCTCGTCAAGGCCGTCGTCGGATGCGTTGCTTCCTGAGCCGCTCGAGTCATCCTCAGCTACGACGTCGCTTGCGTCTTCATCATCGTCTTTGCCAGCGTCGTCGCCGGTTTCCTCGCTGGTGCTGTTGTCATCGCCACGCTCGTCTTCAACGCTATCCTCGACTTCAACCTCTGCCTTATCTTCAAGCTCGTCTTCAACGCTATCCTCAACTTCAACCTCTACCTCCTCTTCAAGCTCGTCTTCGAGAGGCTCCTCTTCAACGTCGAGATCGTCGTCGCTCTCCACCCCGCCTTCATCGGGGAAAGCAGGGACGACAACTTCTACCACCTCATCTTCACGAAAGGCCTGACCCTGCTCACGCAAGGTCTTCAGAACATCTCGCAAGATCTTTTGGGCGGCTTTGAGGTTTTCGTGCGCGGCCCGCTCGTTCTTCTTGGCAAGCTCCAGCGCTTCTTTGTCGTTATTGTCAATAGCTTGCCTGAACAAGTCTTTGGCTTCTTCGTGAAGCGCTAAGGCATCATCAACCAACTCATGAATCTTGGCCACGTCGTCTTCAACAAGCGTCGTGTCCACGCCTTGCTCTTCGAGCTTGAGCAAAAATGCGTCGAGCCGCTCAACAAGATGCTCTGCACGCTCAATAACTCTGCCCGTCATGATGTATTCAACACGAGCAGCGTGAAGCACTTCTCTGGTGCGCACACGCTTCCAAACCTTCTCCAACCGCTTGGCGGCATTCTTAATGTCTTGCTTGGTCTGCGCGGCCTCAACGTCTGCAGCTATTTCTTCGAGCACTTTGCGCGCCGCATCCACATCTGCAAGGATGTCTTGCGCCTGCTCGTCCGTGAGCTGATCGTTTTGCTCTACGTGTTCCGCAACCTTGTCCAAATGCGCACTGACACGCTCAATAGTGACAGAAAGCCAATCCTTGGCCTTTTGTAAAATTTCCTGCCTGAGGTCTTCGCACTCCTTCGTCTGAACGCCTTCACATTTCTTTAAGCGCTCCTTTGCCTCTTCAAACGCTTGGCGACCCTCCCTGGCGCGCTTGGAAGCTCGCTTGAGCGCGTCCTCCAACGCCTTAATGCGGCTTCTGGCTTTTTCAACGCGCTCTTTCGCAATCGTTCGCGCCCGGAAGAGCTCTTCTCGCTTGACCCGAACAACCTTTGCTTTCGCCAAGGTTTGTCTAATTTCTTCTTCACTTCGCTCAAGCAATCTCTTGCGCACGACCGGATCTACTTTTGCCAGCCGTTCAAGTTCTTCATCGCTCAGCTTCGACAGCGTATCGGCATGCGCTGCGTCAATGTTTCTCAATTTTGCACGCACATCAACACGAAGCCGTTTTTTTTGCTCGTCGCTGAGGCGGTCAAGCGCGGTTTTCCTAACCCGCACCCTTTCCTCTTGCCCAACGCGAACTTCCCCGTCGCGCTTCACTTCATGTCTCATCCGCATATCCACGGGAGAGGGGCCTCGCCCGCTCGAATCAGCACGTTCACGAACGTCAATTTTCGCTTCTTTTCGAACAGCAAGATCCTTTGCGTCTCCTTGGGCCAGCACGGAGCTGAGCAGTACCAGCATGAGCAACACGCCCACGATCCCTACACGGAGTATTTTTTGCAAATGCACGATTATCACCTCGTCAATCCCCTTCTCAAGCAACACCCCTATATAA
>RFJU01000037.1 GCA_003694805.1 Candidatus Woesearchaeota archaeon
GGATTCGAACCCTCGTAGGCACTGAGCCACTGCGCCCTGAACGCAGCCCGTTTGACCGCTCCGGCACCCCCGCAAAAAGAAAAGAAAAAACCAAAAAGCAACACTGTCACCAGTGACAACAGAGCAGAAACAAACCTGCTTTTAAAAAAACTTTGCCCCCTGACCACAACCAAGAGAGCAACGGCAAGATCAAAACGAACACCGCCACAGCAAAGCAAACGAGCAGAATTACAAAAAAAAAACCTTGCCAGAACCAATAACAACAACGACACGCCCCGCTTACCTCCTTGAAACAAAAGGAGATTGCTCAAGGTAAAACCGGTACGGCAAAGAAGCGCCCTGACGAATACCAATTCTCGTCGAAACCGTCACGCTCCCCTGCTTTTTCCCTGGAAGGATGTACAGCGGATCCTTCCTCAAGTCGTGCCGATTATGCGCTAGAGAAATCCCCAGCGCCTGCACCAACCTTGCCGGACCGCTGCAAAGCAAACGCACATCGTCAACACCCCTGCGCTTCTTCATCAACCCAACACCTTCAAGAGGCTCGAGCGCCCGAATCAAGACTGCCTCGCCAACTCCTTCCTTATTCGTCACGACGTTAAAGCAATAATGCATCCCATACGTGAAATACACGTACGCCGTGCCGGGAGGCCCGAACATTGGCGCATTACGCTTCGTCACCCCCCTGCTCGCGTGGCACGCAGGATCATCACAAAGATACGCCTCCGTTTCAACAATACGCCCACACGCAACCCCTTCTTTTGCGCGATGAACTAACACGCAACCAAGCAAGCGCTTCGCAACTGCGAGCGTGCTCCCAGAAAACAACGCGCTCTGCCCCCGCACCCCAGACGACCTCATCTTGCCCACACCACCTAAAACACCCCACGAACACCCTTCCACCACGACACGCACTCGTCACTCCTTCCTATACCCTTCATTCTTCGCCCTTCTTGCTTCCTCCTCGATAACTCCTGGTTATAGGAGAATACGAACTGCTTGGCAAATCATTCTGGTACAGTCTCCGCTTCTTGGCTTCGCGAGCGAGCAACTCTGCACCTTCCTCGCCATGATAAAGCCACTCTCTGTGCTCAAACAAGAAATCTTTCCTCACATCTCTCTCATCACTCATACCTCTCACCTATCGTTCTGAACCTTTTCGTTTCACCGAGTTTTTTTGTTCTCCTCGTTTTCAGCAATTCAGCCAAGCGCCAACGTGCCTGGAGCAAGCAACAAAACGAAAACGCCCGGCCACGCCAACAATACGCACCCGCTTCACAGCCCTGATTCAGACGCCGCTCTTACTCACCAATCTCGAATCGTGCACGTGCGTCTTGGCAAGGCAAGCTGACCTTGGCAATGCGGGGGGAGGGATTCGAACCCCCGAACCCACTGAGGGACCAGATAACCCATCCAACCCTCACATACCGACCTTGAGTCTGGCGCATTCGGTCTCAAAGCCACGCTCGAAACGCAAAGCAAGACCTTGAATTGACCAGGCTTTGCTACCCCCGCACGGGAAAAAGACAAAAAAAAACAACACCTTCCCGGAGGCCTGCAGAAACTCCCCACTAATTTATAAACTTGGTGCTTTCTCGTCCTGCCCTGTTAACGAAGAAAAAAAAACACACGCTTTTTGCTTAACCGTCGAGACGAGCAATCTCCTCACGCACTTCCTTGAGCGCTTCCTGAATGTCTTTGAGCTTCACAGCATCGCTCTTCGCCGCTCCCTCATCGACGCGCTCTTGCGTCCGGGACGCGTCATCCTTGCTTTGTGCTGCGGCGCCGTCGGTATTGTCGGCAGTCCAATCAACCCCTTCGCTAGGAGAAGCGTCCGCTCCTTCATTTCCTTTCTCGCCCGCGCCTTCTTTGTCTTTTTTCTGCGCCCCCTCTCCCTCCTCTCCAGCAGTTCCTTCTTTCTCCTCCTGCCCCAGCGCTTGAGGCGCACCCCCCCCGACGCCGTCATCCCGAGAAGCCTTTCCATCAAGGATCGCCTGCAACGCGTCACGCAACTCTCCTGGCGCCTCCTCCATTAACGCGAGCAATTTTTGCTTTGGCAGCTCTTCTCGCAACTTCCCCGCAAGCAAGTCCAACTCTTGCATGTGCCTGCGAAGCGTCTCAATCAACGCAAACTTTTCATCACGAAGATCAAGAATGCGCTGATAGCCCTTCAAGGACTCCAACAACAACTTAGAACTCTCAAGAATGTTCCTTCGCACCCCAACCGGATTGATAATCTTGACGTAATACTCTTCGCTCGCCATCATTCATTGTCCAGCAGAGTCGTAGAAATGCTAGACACCCTCTTTTTCACTTCGTCCAAGTTCCGGTACCACGCCTTAATCTCCGCCTCCTCCTTGTCACGAATCTCCCCGATTTTTTTGAGCGTCTGCTCAGCGCGCTCCACTTTCTTGGCCAGGACCTTGACAACCTCAAGCAACTCCTTGTACTCGTCAATCTTCACATAAACAGGAGGGGACGATTTCATTGCTTCACCTCGGCAGCCAGCTTCACGTCCAGCGCCATTAAATCTTCCTGAACTTCATTCACCTCATCACACCAAGTAGTATAAATACCCTTCTTTTCTTCCTCGAGCGTCACCATCTTATCAATATCCTCATACACCAAGACAATATCGTCCCGAACCTTCTCCAAATCCGTCACGAGCCAAGCAAAGTCCTCCCCGGAAACAAACACTTCGTTTGGCACTTCTTTTTCTGGCGGCGGGGGCAACGGCTCGAGCAACGGCTTTATCTCGAACTGCTCCGGCATTGCTTGTCTTGGCTCAAAACTGGGCAGCGACTTGATGAGCGGCTTGACAACCCCGACGGGATGCTCTTCCACCTTCTCCTCATCAGGAAGAATCGGCGGCTTCGCGGAGGGCTCAACACTTCCCTCTAAATCATCATGACTCTTGTCAGACACTTCTTTGAGCATCGCTGCCAAACGAGAAAGCTCCTCATCAGACGGCAGCTGTGCAGCTCCCTCGTTTAGCGACTCACGTCCAGCTCCTGCCTCGACGCCGCTGAAGTCGCTGTTCGTGGGGAGCGCAAAGCCCTCCTGCGCGGCGCCATCCTCCTCCACTAAGGGCCTCGCCGCGGCGTGCAAGGCATCATCAACCGCGTCGCTTCGCGCAACACCTTCCTGCTGAGCAGCTAGGCCGTCACGCTCCAACACTGGCGAGCCAGGCGCGACAAAGGAGCCAGCACCATCGCTGCCCGTATCCGCGCCACCAAGAACAGGCGCTTTCGCAAGCCCGCCACTGCTGTCATCTTCTTCCAACCCGCCTTCATCCGCTTCCTCCAGCGCGAGCGCCTCGTTAAAACCATCGTCGGGAAGGGGCTTTGCCATCTTGGATGCGAGCTCCAAGCGCTCAGCCTCTTCGATTTCAGTATCGTCAAAGTCGGGAAGAACGAGCGAGGAAGACGACTCAGCGTCCACGCCGCCTGCACCGACTGGTGCAAGACCCGCACTCGCTCCGCCAGCGCCGCCAAGGCCCTCCCCGCCAGCGCCTGCCTCGTTCCTTTCCGGAACCGCCGGGCCAGAACGCTCTTTTTCAGCAACGTCTTCTTGATCTTGATCCCCTCCTTCAGACGTTCCAGACAACCACGCCTCCATCTCGTCCAAACGTTCCGGGGAAAGAAGCGCATCCCCGTCACCAGCGCGACTCGAAAGATCTTCACCGTCGCTTCCCACCCCCTCAGTGGGCGACGCTTCTTCAGCCTCGACATGACCAGGAGCACCCGCTGAGCCAATGCCATCTGCCACACTACCATCGCTGCCTAACAATTCCTTTTTTTCGCCTTCGCCACCCCCCTCAACCCTGTCATGATGAACAGCGCCGCCCTCGCCCGACTCCGGCATTGCGTGAGCAGGCACGTGTGCTTGCACTTGTGAGGGCGCAGAGGGAGAGCCGGGCTCGTCCTCTTGGGAGACGTCACCGTGAATACTCTGAAACGCAGGATCAGCGACTTCCCACCCATCACCGACGTTTTCATCGCTCATAGCAGCAACTCCGGCATCAACGCCGCTTTCCCCCTCCCCGCCTCGACGAGGCCCTGACACGTCTTCCTTCTTCAAGGTTTGCGGCTCGGCAACAACACCCTTTCCCTGCGAGACGGGCGGGACGTCGTCTAAAGAATCACCCGAATCACCCGCTCCTGCACCCGGCATCGGAACTGAATCAGCATCCCGATCTGCACCTTCCTTGTGCACGCCACCCTCGCCCTGCCGTGCCTTCTCGGCCGGCACCGCTTCTACACTGCCACCTGCACTGCTCGGCGCCTCCACCTGAGAAGAAGACTCATGCCCAGAACGAGACGGGCTCTTCGGAGGACCTCCATGGGGAGACGGCGCCTGCAAAGGCAACGTTTTTTTCTCACTGCCAGCACCACTACCTGCATCACTGCGAACAGGAGGCGGCGGAGGCATAGCAATATCTTCACTCAGCGCAGGAGGCGGTCGAACTGACGCCGACCTCCCTTTGCGCAAACCAGTAAACAATCCCATTGGGCCCCATCACTCCCCCGCCTTACTCGACGAGATGTTTTTAAATACGGCCAAGCGTATAAAAAGGTTTTTTTTCATTGGCGAATGAAAAACATCTTGGCAGGGGCGATACTAAAAATGTTATTCAGAAACGAAGCCAACCACAAACCTTTCTGAAAGTAAACCTTCTGCACACATCCGAATACCTTCCGCAAAGCACCCCGCAAAGCAGGAAAAAAGGCAAGGACAACACCCTTGTTTCATGAACCAAACCAAAAAACAACCGCAAGCAAAACCACAAAACAACCACGAACACCATACCCGCCCACGCCCGCGCCAGCCCAGCACAACACCGCAACCTGCGCCGTGCAAGGAGCAACAAGCCACGACGCCGCGCTCCCGCGCCAGCCGCTTCTTCTCAGCTGCCCGGCCCCTCTCAATTCTCTTCTTCTTAACCGCCTTCACACTCTTATCAACAAGCAACACGAGCGCCCAACACTTCTCTGAAATCATGTACAACCCCGCCGGAAACGAAGCTGCAGGAGAATTCATCGAACTCATCAACGCAACAAACCTCACAGGATACGCCATCGGCGATGCCAACCAAAACGACACCCTCCGCCTGGTGAGACAAGGAACCCTCCCCATCGCCCTCATCGTAACTGACACGTACAAAGGCGCACAAGGAAACGCGTGGGTCTACACAGCAGGAACGCGCATCGGCAACGGCCTTGCCAACAGCGGCGACACCGTCTACCTCTACCGAGAAGACACCCTCATCGACACCCACCACTACACCAACACGGCACGCGAAAACCACTCCCTTGAATGGAACGGAACACACTGGACAGAAAGCGAACAACCAGGAGGAACGCCCGGATCCTACCACCACCCGGGCATCGTCATCAAAAACGAAACGCCTCGGCTCCAAAACAACACCTCCTTCACCTGCACATGCACCAACGACCAACAAACACAACACACCAAACAAAACCCCGCAATCACTCCTCACACATGCCCGTGGCTCTGGAAACTGCGCTCACGAGAACTTCCACAAAACCCCCTCCATGAAAGCAACGCATCCAAAACGAGCAGGGACGAAGAAGCCTCTGCTACGTGGGAAGTGTGGCTCGACCAACCCGCTCGTGCCGCGCAAGCGTTCTGGACAGGCAACCTCATAACAGACCAAGGAACAACACGAATCACGTGGACCGGTATCGAACACCAAACCCTCCCCATCCCGCCACAACGAAAAGGATATGCAACCCTCACCGCAACCATCACCCTCGAAGGATGCGAACCACAAACGACAACCCTCCACCTCCCAACACCCCTCCCCAACATGAACGACCAACACAAACCGCCGGGCACGATGGCGCGCGTCATCATCCCAACGAGGCAGGAACCCATCGGAAACGAGCAGGGCGGCAAAGAAGACAACCAAGAAGATACCTTGCTCGCACACCTGTTCATTGTCAACAACGAAGAGCAACCCCGCACGTACACCATCACCACCAAACTCTACAAGAACCTCCGCCCCATCCAACCACTCACCACCAAACACGTCACCGTCGCGGACATCGATCTAGAACCCCTCCCATTCACACTCCGCGGAGAAGGCAACTACACCTTCCTCATCACCCTCTCAGAACCACAAACCGCCTGGAACACGTCATGGAACATAACCCGCACCATCCCCGAACACGCCGCGGCAACAAAAACAACACAACAAGAAAAGCGCCGTCCAAGCGCGGAACCAACCGCCAAGACCACAGCACCCCGCACAACAGGAAACACCATCTACACCTCGCCCCTTCTCCGTGCAAAAAAAATCATGCCCGTCGCCCTCACCGGCCTCGCCTCAACCCTCGGCGCGTACGGGTTCTTGCGAAGCTTGGCACAAAACAAGAAAAACCAAAAAAACAACAAACCACCGCCGACAAAAAGCAACACCCTCCCCACCCAAACAAAAAAAAAACACCATTCAAGAAACGAGACGGATCCCAAACGACAAAAAGTGGAGAACGAAAAAAAAAAGAAACACTTAAATAGAAAAAGACGCGAAGAACCTGTTCAGAAACGATGACATCAAAAACAGAAAATCTCCTCTTCATCGCCGTGACATCCCTGCTCATCCTTTCCCTTTTCTTCAACAACAACCCCTCCCAGGCAGGACTGGCCATACAGACCCTACCAACAGAGAATGAACAACCACCCATCCTCATCAAACCAACAAGCACGCCACCTCCATGTTCCGACAACGACCGCGACGGCGACTTGGCAACGTACTGCGGCGGGAAGGACTGCAACGACCTCAACCCCTCCCTCAACGGCAACGACAACGACCGCGACGGCGTGAGCACCTGCCTGGGGGATTGCGACGACTACAACCCACGCATTACCTTCTGCACATAGAACAACAAACCAGCAGGCCGCAGCAGGTCGCAACACGTCTTCTCCGCACCGAATGAAGCAATCCCTGCTCAAAAAAAAATCCTCACGAAGCAAGACCGCGTACAAAACAAAAAAAACGAGAAAAAGAAGCAAAAAAACAGA